>NZ_JBIDAJ010000009.1:0-263902 GCF_043202395.1 Streptomyces sp. NPDC048197 | reverse complement strand
GCGCCCCGGGCGGGGGGGCCCCCCCCCCCCGGGGGGGGCGGCCCTCCCGGTCGCGGGCCCGCCAAAATGTTCGGGGGGGGGGGCCCCGTCGCCCCCCCCCCCCCCCCCCGCTCCGACTTGAGGACCTTCGTACGACTTCGTACGGGCCGGCGCGTCAGACCTCGACGATGACGGGGAGGATCATCGGGCGGCGGCGGTAGTTGTCCGACACCCACTTGCCGACCGCGCGACGGACCAGCTGCTGGAGCTGGTGGGGCTCGGCGATGCCGTCCTGGGCGGACTTGGCCAGCGCCTCGTCGATCTTGGGTACGACGGCCGCGAGGGATGCGTCGTCGATGCCGGAGCCACGGGCGTGCAGGTCCGGGCCACCGACGATCTTTCCGGTGCTGGAGTCCACGACCACGAAGACCGAGATGATGCCCTCGTCGCCGAGGATGCGGCGGTCCTTGAGGGAGGTCTCGGTGACATCACCGACCGACAGGCCGTCGACGTAGACATAGCCGGCCTGGACCTTGCCGGCGATCTTGGCGACGCCGTCGATCAGGTCGACCGCGACACCGTCCTCGGCGATGACGATGCGGTCCTTCGGGACACCTGTCAGCGCGCCCAGTTCGGCGTTGGCGCGCAGATGGCGCCACTCGCCGTGCACCGGCATGAGGTTCCGGGGCTTGCAGATGTTGTAGAAGTACAGCAGTTCGCCGGCCGAGGCGTGGCCCGAGACGTGGACCTTGGCGTTGCCCTTGTGGACGACGTTGGCGCCCCAGCGGGTGAGGCCGTTGATGACGCGGTAGACCGCGTTCTCGTTCCCGGGGATCAGGGACGAGGCCAGGATGACGGTGTCGCCCTGGACGATGCGGATCTGGTGGTCGCGGTTGGCCATGCGGGAGAGCGCGGCCATGGGCTCGCCCTGGGAGCCGGTGCACACCAGCACGACCTCGTCGTCCGGGAGGTCGTCGAGGGTCTTGACGTCGACGACCAGGCCGGCCGGCACCCGCAGATAGCCCAGCTCACGGGCGATGCCCATGTTGCGGACCATCGAGCGGCCGACGAAAGCGACCCGGCGGCCGTACTCGTGCGCCGCGTCGAGGATCTGCTGGATGCGGTGCACATGGCTGGCGAAGCTGGCGACGATGATGCGCTTCTGGGCGTTGGCGAACACCTGGCGCAGCACGTTGGAGATGTCGCGCTCCGGCGGGACGAAGCCGGGGACCTCGGCGTTCGTGGAGTCCACGAGGAGGAGGTCGATGCCCTCCTCGCCGAGCCGGGCGAAGGCCGGGAGGTCGGTGAGACGGCGGTCCAGCGGGAGCTGGTCCATCTTGAAGTCGCCGGTGTGCACGACCATGCCCGCGGGGGTGCGGATGGCGACGGCCAGGGCGTCCGGGATGGAGTGGTTGACCGCGACGAACTCGCAGTCGAAGGGGCCCAGACGCTCGCGCTCGCCCTCGGCGACCTCGAGCGTGTACGGGCGGATGCGGTGCTCCTGGAGCTTGGCCTCGATCAGGGCGAGGGTCAGCTTGGAGCCGATGAGGGGGATGTCCGGCTTCTCGCGCAGGAGGTAGGGGACGCCGCCGATGTGGTCCTCGTGGCCGTGCGTGAGCACGATGCCGTCGATGTCGTCGAGGCGGTCCCTGATGGACGAGAAGTCCGGCAGGATCAGGTCGATTCCGGGCTGCTCCTCCTCGGGGAAGAGCACTCCGCAGTCGACGATCAGGAGCCGGCCGCCGTATTCGAAGACCGTCATGTTGCGGCCGATCTCACCCAGGCCGCCGAGGGGGGTGACGCGCAGGCCGCCCTTGGGAAGCTTCGGCGGGGCGCCGAGCTCAGGATGCGGATGACTCAAAAGACTCTCCTCACCACACGCGCCACGCTGCCGTAGAGGCACGTGGCGCGCATGACATTCGTGCACTTGCTATAAGGCGGTTGTTGGTCCGTATTCAGTTGTGAAGTCTTTGATCAGAGCTGTACCCCGCCGGCGGCGAGATCGCGCGTGAGCTGCTCGGTCTCCTCGGGGGAGAGCTCGACGAGCGGCAGGCGCAGCGGTCCGCCGGGCAGGCCCTGGAGTCCGAGGGCGGCCTTGGTCGTGATGACGCCCTGGGTGCGGAACATGCCGGTGAAGACGGGCAGCAGCTTCTGGTGGATCTCGGTGGCCTTGGTGACGTCGCCGTTGAGGTGGGCGTCCAGGAGGGCGCGCAGCTCGGGGGTGACGACGTGGCCGACCACGGAGACGAAGCCGATGGCTCCCACCGAGAGCAGCGGGAGGTTGAGCATGTCGTCGCCGCTGTACCAGGCGAGACCGGAGCGGGCGATGGCCCAGCTGGCGCGGCCGAGGTCGCCCTTGGCGTCCTTGTTGGCGACGATCCGGGGGTGCTCGGCGAGCCGGACGATGGTCTCGGTGTTGATCGGGACGCCGCTGCGGCCGGGGATGTCGTACAGCATCACCGGCAGGTCGGTGGCGTCCGCGATGGCCGTGAAGTGGCGCAGCAGGCCCTCCTGCGGGGGCTTGCTGTAGTACGGCGTGACGGCGAGCAGGCCGTGGGCGCCGGCGTCCTGGGCGGCGCGGGCCAGCTCCAGGCTGTGGTGGGTGTCGTTCGTGCCGGCTCCGGCTACGACAAAGGCACGGTCGCCGACCGCATCGACCACGGCGCGGACCAGCTGGGCTTTCTCCGCGTCACTGGTGGTCGGGGACTCACCGGTGGTGCCGTTGACGACGAGGCCGTCGTTGCCGGCGTCCACCAGATGGGCGGCGAGCCGCTGCGCGCCGTCGAGATCGAGAGCGCCATCCGCCGTGAACGGCGTGACCATGGCGGTCAGCACCCGCCCGAAGGGGGTCTGCGGTGTGGAAGTCGGAGCCATGGGTCCCACGCTACTCGTAGCTCACCGTGGGATGCGCCTCTGGGGAGCAGGGATGTGGACTCCGGCACTGCCTGCTCGGGGGTTCAAGCAGTGCCGGGTCCGTCTGTTCAGCGTAGATGAACTTCTCAAAATGCCGCAATCCGGACACCTCGTACGCCTCTCCCGCGCACCCCGGCGTCCGGCCCGCGGCCTGGGCCTTACGGCGCGATCCGGCCGTTCGCATTGAATGCGCCGTACGTGAGCGGCATGAGCTTGGCCCAGTGGGCCTCCATCTGCTCGCCGACCATCTCGATCTCGCGCTGGGGGAAGGAGGGGACCTTCGCCTGCTCGTGTTGCGTCCGCAGGCCGAGGAAGTGCATCAGGGAGCGGGCGTTGCAGGTCGCGTACATCGAGGAGTACAGACCGACGGGGAGGACGGCGCGGGCGACCTCGCGGGCGACGCCGGCGGCGAGCATCTCCTGATAGGCGGCGTACGCCTGGCGGTAGGAGTCCTCCATGGCGCGGCCGGTGAGCTCGTGCTGCGCGGGGGTGCCCTCGACGAATTCGTACTTGCCCGGGCGGCCCTGCTGGACGAGCTTGCGGGACTCGCCGGGGACGTAGAAGACCGGCTCCAGCTGGCGGTAGCGGCCGGACTCCTCGTTGTACGACCAGCCGACGCGGTGGCGCATGAACTCGCGGAAGACGAAGATCGGCGCGCTGATGAAGAAGGTCATGGAGTTGTGCTCGAACGGGCTGCCGTGCCGGTCGCGCATGAGGAAGTTGATCAGGCCCTTGGATCGCTCGGGGTCCTTCTGGAGCTCCTCGAGGGACTGCTCGCCGGCCGTGGAGACCCGGGCCGCCCAGAGCACGTCGCTGTCCGCGGCGCTGTGCTTGACCAGCTCGACCGTCACCTCGCTCCGGAAGCTGACGGCTGCAGCCTCGGGGCTCTCAGCGCTCTCGGCGGGGGTGTGCGACACCGGCGGTTCCTTCCGTTCGATCCTCGTGCGCGACCAGCCTACGGCCCGCCACTGACAGTCCGGGAAATGCGGCGTGATGCCGCGTTAGCCACAAAAGGGACGTCCTATAGCAGGGGATCGAGCGGGAGTTGATATTTTTCACAGAAGTCTTGGAAAACGGGCACCAAACGGGCGGCGCAGACGTCTATCCCTGTGACAGTGCCCACTACGAGGTTCCTAGGAGAGCCCCCTCATGTTCCGCCGGCGCGAGCCCGTCCCGTTCGCCTTCGTCGCAGAGGCAGACCGGTTCCGCAGCAATGTCACTCCCCCGCCGCGTGCACGTCTCTCACGTACGCAGCTCGTCGGCCAGTCAATGATCACGCTAACAGTGATCGGCGGCCTTGCCGGCGCCCTGCTGTTCGGCGTTCCCGCACTGCAGCAGGACAGCTCGGCCTCCAACCGGGTGCATCAGTCCGAGGCCGCCCACCGCTGAGCGGCAGGGGACCGGGGCGGACCAAGTGGTTCCGCCCCGCCGGCCCCGATAGCCTCACCGGTCACAGCTTCCACCGGTACGCCCCCGCGTGCCGAGCAGCCACCAGTGAGGATCAGCCGTGCCCCTGCCCTTCCTGACGGCCGACCGCCACCTCGACAACGGTGCCGCCGAACTGGCCGCACTCCCGTACGACGAGCCCGACCACTGGCGCCGTCCCTACCGCCCCGGACCGTGGCGGGTAGGGGCGGCGGCTGTGTTTCTGCTGCTCGCGTCGTTCGTCTTCCTGTCCGCGATGATCATCGCGATGGCCGGCTCCCTGCCCGCGGCGGCCGCGGTGGTGGCGATCGGCGCCCTGCTCGTCGCGCTCGCGCTGCGGCTGCTGCGGGTGGGTGTGTGGGTCAGCGCCCGGGGCCTGCGCCAGGTGAACCTGCTGCGGACGGCCACGGAACCGTGGAGCGCGATCGCGTCGGTCCGTACGGTCCAGCAGCCGGTGCGCTGGCTCGGCCTGCCGCGGACCGTGCAGGGCCAGGCGCTCCTCGTCGAGCGGCGCCAGGGCGAACCGCTGCGGACCCTGGTCACGGACCACAGCGGCGACTTCCTCGGCCGACCGGAATCCTTCGAACATGCCGCGGACGTCCTGGAGGCCTGGGCGGCGGAGTACCGGCGGGGGTAGCGGCGGTAGGGGGCGGAGGGGGGAAGTTCCCTAGGGGGCAGCCGAACAGATCCCCTAAGGGGCGCAAAGGCCCCCTGCGATGCCACAACCGGTTGGGAGTGGGGGGTATTCCGGCGGGGTGTGCCGGGCTGGGACGGCGGGCGGCTCGGTATGCGTCGCCCGGCGCCGGCCCGCTCCGGTCCGGGTATTGCCGTCCTTGGCCAGGCCGCCGGCCGGTCCCCCGGCCCCACGTGCTGCCGGTGCCTGGCCAGACCGCCGACCCGGCCCGTCCTCACCCCTGTTGCCGCCCCTCCGTCAGGCCGCTGCCCCGCCCTCGTACAGGGTGATCGCGCGTTGCATCGCCTTGCGGGCGCGGGGGGTGTCGCGGGCGTCGTGGTAGGCGACGGCCAGGCGGAACCAGGTGCGCCAGTCGCCGGGGGCGGCTTCGGTTTCGGCCTGGCGGCGTGCGAAGACCTCGTCGGCGGAGTCCCGGTCGATGCGGCCGCCGGGGGTCCGCTTCAGTTCGTCGGCCGGGAGGCTGCCCTCCGACTCCAGTACCGCCGCGAGCCGGTGGGCGTTGCGGGCGAAGCGGGTGTTGTGCCACAGGAACCAGCCGCCGAGGCAGGGCAGCACGAAGGCCACCGCGCCCATGCCCATGGCGGCCGGCTCGCCGGTCAGCAGCAGCAGTACGCCCTCCATGGCCACCACGCCGAAGACGAGGACCAGAACGGTGGCGAGGAAGAAGTAGGTGAACTTTCCGCCCATGACTGTCGTGCCTCAGCCCAGATCGAGGAAGTTTTCCAGGCCCACCGTCAGGCCCGGGGTGGAAACCACGCGGCGGACGCCGAGCAGGATGCCGGGCATGAAGCTGCTGTGGTGGAGGGAGTCGTGGCGGATGGTGAGGGTTTCGCCCTCGCCGCCGAGGAGGACCTCCTGGTGGGCCAGCAGGCCGCGCAGGCGGACCGAGTGGACCGGGATGCCGTCGACGTCGGCGCCGCGGGCACCGTCCAGCGCGGTGGCGGTGGCGTCCGGCTGCGGCGCGCAGCCGGCCTGCGCGCGGGCCTCGGCGATCAGCTGGGCGGTGCGCGCCGCGGTGCCGGAGGGCGCGTCGGCCTTGTTCGGGTGGTGCAGCTCGACGACCTCGACGGACTCGAAGAACCGGGCCGCCTGCTGGGCGAACCGCATGGTCAGCACCGCGCCGATGGAGAAGTTCGGGGCGATCAGCACACCCGCCTGCGGTGCCGCGGCGAGCGAGGTGCGCAGCTGCGCGAGGCGGTCCTCGGTCCAGCCGGTGGTGCCGACGACGGCGTGGATGCCGTGCCGGACGCAGTAGTCGAGGTTGCCCATGACCGAGGCGGGGTTGGTCAGTTCGATCACGACCTGGGTGTCGTTCTCGACCAGCGTCTCCAGCTTGTCACCGCGGCCCAGGGCGGCGACCAGCTCCATGTCCTCGGCGGCCTCGACGGCCCGTACGGCCTCGGAGCCGATGCGGCCCCGGGCTCCGAGTACGGCCACGCGCAGCTTGCTCATCGTTTCCTGTCTTTCTGTCGGTGGTACGGCGACGGGCGGCCCCGCTCGCGCGGGCGGCGCTAGGCGACGATGTCGTCCAGGCGCGCCGCCTGCCGGTCCTTCAGCGGGCCGATGACGGAGAGCGAGGGGCGCCGGCCCAGGACCTCGCGGGCCACCTCGCGCACCTCGTCGGGGGTGACGGCCGCTATCCGGGCGAGCATCTCGTCGACCGACATCTGCTCGCCCCAGCACAGCTCGCTCTTGCCGATGCGGTGCATCAGCGCGCCGGTGTCCTCCAGGCCGAGGACGGTGGAGCCACGCAGCTGGCCGATCGCGCGGTGGATCTCGTCGTCGCTCAGGCCGTGCGCGGCCACCTGGTCGAGTTCGTCGCGGCAGATCTTGAGGACGTCGTCCACCTGGTTGGGGCGGCAGCCCGCGTAGACGCCGAACAGGCCGCAGTCGGCGAAGCCCGAGGTGTAGGAGTACACGCTGTAGGCGAGGCCGCGCTTCTCCCGGACCTCCTGGAAGAGCCGGGAGGACATGCCGCCGCCGAGGGCGGTGTTCAGTACGCCCATGGCCCAGCGGCGGTCGTCGGTGCGGGCCATGCCGGGGACGCCGAGGACCACATGGGCCTGTTCGGTCCTGCGGTTGAGCAGTTCGACGCGGCCGGCGGTGCGGATCGCGCGCGCTCCGGAGCGCGGTGCGACCGGGACGGCGTCCGTCCGGTCGAGCGCGCCGGCCTGCTCGAAGGCGCGGCGGACCTGGCGGACGACCTTGGCGTGGTCGACGTTGCCGGCCGCGGTGACGACGAGGTGGGTGGGGTCGTAGTGCTTCCGGTAGAAGCGGCGGATGCGGTCGGCGGTGAGGGCGTTGACGGTGTCGACGGTGCCCAGGACGGGGCGGCCGAGCGGGGTGTCACCGAGCATGGTGTGGGCGAACAGGTCGTGGACGCAGTCGCCCGGGTCGTCCTCGGTCATCGCGATCTCTTCGAGGATGACGCCGCGCTCGGCGTCCACGTCCTCGGCCTCGATCAGCGAGCCGGTGAGCATGTCGCACACCACGTCGATGGCGAGCGGCAGGTCCGTGTCGAGCACCCGCGCGTAGTAGCAGGTGTATTCCTTCGCGGTGAAGGCGTTCATCTCGCCGCCGACCGCGTCGATGGCCGAGGAGATGTCCAGCGCGCTGCGCTGCTCGGTGCCCTTGAACAGCAGGTGTTCGAGGTAGTGCGTGGCGCCGTTCAGGGTCGGGGTCTCGTCGCGGGAGCCGACGTGCGCCCAGATGCCGAAGGTGACGGAGCGGACCGAGGGCAGCGTCTCGGTGACGATGCGCAGGCCGCCGGGCAGGGTGGTCCGGCGGACCGTGCCGGCGCCCGCGGTGCCCTTGAGAAGCGTTTGGGTACGGGCGACGGCCCGCCCCTCCGTGGAGGTGCGGGCCGTCGTCGTGTGCGTACGGGACGTCACTTGGCGGCGTCGTCCTTCTTGTCTTCCTTGGCGGCGTCCTCTTCCTCGATCACGGGGATGAGGGAGAGCTTGCCGCGCTGGTCGATCTCGGCGATCTCGACCTGGACCTTGGCGCCGACGCCGAGCACGTCCTCGACGTTCTCCACGCGCTTGCCGCCGGCGAGCTTGCGGATCTGCGAGATGTGCAGCAGGCCGTCCTTGCCCGGGAGCAGGGAGACGAACGCACCGAAGGTGGTGGTCTTGACGACCGTGCCCAGGTAGCGCTCGCCGACCTCCGGCATGGTCGGGTTGGCGATGCCGTTGATCGTGGCGCGGGCGGCCTCGGCGGCCGGGCCGTCGGCGGCACCGATGTAGATGGTGCCGTCGTCCTCGATCGTGATCTCGGCGCCGGTGTCCTCCTGGATCTGGTTGATCATCTTGCCCTTGGGGCCGATGACCTCACCGATCTTGTCCACGGGGATCTTGACGGTGATGATCCGCGGGGCGTTCGGGGACATCTCGTCCGGGGTGTCGATCGCCTCCATCATCACGTCGAGGATGTGCAGACGGGCGTCGCGGGCCTGCTTGAGGGCCGCGGCCAGGACGGACGCCGGGATGCCGTCCAGCTTGGTGTCGAGCTGGAGGGCGGTGACGAACTGCTTGGTGCCGGCGACCTTGAAGTCCATGTCGCCGAAGGCGTCCTCCGCACCGAGGATGTCGGTGAGGGTGACGTAGTGGGTCTCGCCGTCGATCTCCTGGGAGATCAGGCCCATGGCGATACCGGCGACCGGGGCCTTGAGCGGCACACCGGCGTTCAGCAGCGACATGGTGGAGGCGCAGACCGAGCCCATGGACGTCGAGCCGTTGGAGCCGAGGGCCTCGGACACCTGGCGGATCGCGTAGGGGAACTCCTCGCGGGTCGGCAGGACCGGCATCAGCGCGCGCTCGGCGAGCGCGCCGTGGCCGATCTCGCGGCGCTTCGGGGAGCCGACGCGGCCGGTCTCGCCGGTGGAGTACGGCGGGAAGTTGTAGTTGTGCATGTAGCGCTTGCGGGTCACCGGGGAGAGGGTGTCCAGCTGCTGCTCCATGCGGAGCATGTTGAGGGTGGTGACGCCCAGGATCTGGGTCTCGCCACGCTCGAACAGGGCGGAGCCGTGCACCCGCGGGATCGCCTCGACCTCGGCGGCGAGCGTACGGATGTCCGTGACGCCGCGGCCGTCGATGCGCTTCTTCTCCTTGATGACGCGCTCACGGACCAGGGTCTTGGTCAGCGAGCGGTACGCGGCGGAGATCTCCTTCTCGCGGCCCTCGAACTCCGGCAGGAGCTTCTCGGCGGCGAGCGCCTTGACGCGGTCGAGCTCCGACTCGCGCTCCTGCTTGCCGGCGATGGTCAGCGCCTGGGCGAGCTCGTCCTTGACGGCCTTGGTGAGGGCCTCCAGGACGTCGTCCTGGTAGTCGAGGAAGATCGGGAACTCGCCGGTCGGCTTGGCGGCCTTGGCGGCCAGGTCCGACTGGGCCTTGCACAGGACCTTGATGAACGGCTTCGCGGCCTCCAGGCCGGCGGCGACGACCTCTTCGGTCGGGGCCTCGGCGCCGTCCTTGACCAGCTGGATCGTCTGGTCGGTGGCCTCGGCCTCGACCATCATGATCGCGACGTCGCCGTCCGGGAGGACCCGGCCGGCCACGACCATGTCGAAGACCGCGTCCTCGAGCTCGGTGTGCGTCGGGAAGGCGACCCACTGGCCCTTGATGAGGGCGACGCGGGTGCCGCCGATGGGGCCCGAGAAGGGCAGGCCGGCCAGCTGCGTGGAGCAGGAGGCGGCGTTGATGGCGACCACGTCGTAGAGGTGGTCGGGGTTGAGCGCCATGATCGTCTCGACGATCTGGATCTCGTTGCGCAGGCCCTTCTTGAAGGACGGGCGCAGCGGGCGGTCGATCAGGCGACAGGTGAGGATGGCGTCCTCGGAGGGACGGCCCTCACGACGGAAGAAGGAGCCGGGGATCTTCCCGGCCGAGTACATCCGCTCCTCGACGTCGACGGTCAGCGGGAAGAAGTCCAGCTGGTCCTTCGGGTTCTTGGAAGCGGTGGTGGCCGACAGCACCATGGTGTCGTCGTCCAGGTACGCCACGGCGGAGCCGGCGGCCTGCTTGGCCAGGCGGCCCGTCTCGAAGCGGATGGTGCGGGTGCCGAAGGAACCGTTGTCGATCACGGCTTCGGCGTAGTGGGTCTCGTTCTCCACCAGGAATATCTCCTCGTCTGCGTCTGCTGCCCGTATGGCGGCAGACCGTCTTCGGTGGAGCGCCGGTGCGGGCCGGTCTTCGATCGAAGCACCCGGAGTGATGGCGCATGGTGTCCATGGATCGTCCGGGGGCCACTACCGAGGACCGGCGGCCAGGAGGCGCTCCTACCGCCTTCGCTTTTGCGATATGGCACCAGAGTACAAAGCTTCCGTCCACCATGAGGTGGCACGGACATCCGGTGCGTATGGCAAAGGGAGCGGTCCCCGGTGGGAACCGCTCCCTTTACGGCGTCTTACTTGGCGCCCGCCGCGCCGCGGCGGATGCCCAGGCGCTCGACCAGCGCGCGGAAGCGCGTGATGTCCTTCTTCGCCAGGTACTGCAGCAGGCGGCGGCGCTGGCCGACCAGCAGCAGCAGACCACGGCGGGAGTGGTGGTCGTGCTTGTGGGTCTTGAGGTGCTCGGTCAGGTCCGAGATGCGGCGGGAGAGCATCGCGACCTGGACCTCGGGGGAGCCGGTGTCACCCTCCTTGGTGGCGAACTCGGCCATGATCTGCTTCTTCGTAGCGGCGTCGAGCGACACGCGTACTCCTTGGGGTCGGGGCCGTCGAGCGTCCCTGGTCTGCTTCACAGGAATCGTTGAATGACTCGTCCGGGCCGTCACACAGCGTACCAGCTGGAAACGGCCCCCCGACCGGGTGGTCGGGGGGCCGTGGCCGCGAGCGGGGGCCGGGCTAGTTGCCGGTGAGGCCGCGCACGGTGTTGTAGACGTCGAGGACCGCCAGGCACAGCGGCACCAGGGACAGCAGTACGAGGCCGTCGAAGATGTCGAAGATCCGGCCCCAGAAGGGGGTGACGCCCTTGCGGGGGACGACCAGGCCGACGCCGACGAGGACGGCCGCGCCGACCGCGATGCTGCTGGAGAACCAGACGGTGCGGATGTTGAGCGGTCCGGCGTCCTGGTACTGCAGGAGGTCGACGAAGATGTCCTGCGGCGGGTGCAGGGCGATGCCCAGGATGAGCAGGACGATGGTCAGGATGCCGGCGATGGTCAGGCAGGCGACCTGCGCGGTGTAGTCGAAGAGCCGGGCGCGGAGCATGATCGTGATGCCGGCGGCCAGGGCGAGCAGCTGGGCCCACATGTTGTCGGAGAAGCCGAGGACGACACCGGCGGAGCCGACGACGAGGGCGGAGCAGCCGGCGACGAGGCCGAGCAGCAGTTCGTGGCCGCGCTTGGCCTGGTTGCCGATCTTGATGAAGTCGACGGACTCGGTCTCGCCGCCGTTGTCCAGGGACCCCTTGGCGATCTGGTCCGGGGAGCGGTAGCCGATGGGCAGCCGGGCGAAGCGGGCGGAGAGGCCGGGGAGCCAGGCGACCATGGCGATGGCGACGACGGCGGTGACGGCGGCGACCTCGCTGCCCTGGGCGTCGGTGAGGATCGCGGCGAAGACCGCGAGGGTGCCGATGGCGGAGAGGAAGGCGGCCGCGACGAAGGGGGCGTCGCCGCGCGGCAGCAGCACCACCAGCAGGACGGACGCGATGAGTACGGTCACGCAGCCGACGAGGAGGTGCAGCCGGCCGGGGCCGGCGCCGTCGTCGACCGGGAAGATGCCGGAGCCGGCGATCAGCAGGTGCGGCAGCGCGGACAGACCCAGGGCGATGGAGGAGCCGTGGTCGTCGTAGACCCGGGCGCGGACGCCGGCGAGGGCGACCAGGACGATGCCGACGACGCCGGCGATGATGCCGGGCAGGCGGTGCATGTCGCGGTTCATCGGGTTCGAGAACCACAGGGCGAACGCCATCATGACGAGCAGCAGCACACCGGCGCTGAGGCCGAGGGTGTGCATGAGGTCGTCGCTCCAGCGGCTGCGGTTGCGCTTGACCGCGGAGGCGACGGCGTCGGAGACGTCGTCGAAGACCGGGAGCGGCAGCGATTCGGCGAACGGCTTCAGGAGCAGGAGGTCGCCGTCGAGGATCTGCTGCTGCGCGAGCGACTGCCCGGCGTCGAGGACCGTTCCGTCGCGCCGTACGAGGTGAAAGCCGGTCGGCGCGCCCTCCGCCTGGGACTGCCCGGAGAGCCGCAGGATCTCCGGGTAAATGTCGACGAGTGCGACGTCCTCCGGCAGTGCCACGTCGATCCGTGCATCGGGCGCGGCGACCGTGACCCGGCAAAAGCCGGTGCCAGTGCTCGTGCTCACCTGGCGGTTCCCCCTATCCGTTGGGCGTTTTGTCGCTTCGCGCGCCGTATATATAGAGCCGTCTCTGCGGGGCCGTGGCACGCTCGCGAGGCGTCAGCGTACCGTCCAATTCGGCGACCGCCCCACCCACCCCGTGACTTGACGCTTAACAGTAGGATCAACGCCTGGTTCGGGCCAAGGACTTGGCTCGGGGGGACCGTCGAATCCAACGGGGGCGGTCCGAGACTGCGAGATGCATGAAGGACTGATGCCTCGGTGAGCGTTGTCATCGTCAAGCGCCCGCCCCGCGCGCTGCCACCCGAAGTCCCCTCGGAGGAGGTGACACTTGAGGCTCCGCCTGAGCTGCCCCGCGAAGGTGAGCAGGAGAACCTCTTCATGACGTTTATGCCCATGATGGGTATGGCGTCCTCCGCGGGATTCCTGTTCATGGGCAACCAGCCGTTCATGAAAATCATGGGTGGCTTTATGGTGGCGTCCACGTTGGCAATGGCGATCATGCAGATCGTCAAGGCGCGGCAAGGCCCTTCGGGACAAATGGTCCAGGAGCGCCAGGATTACCTCAAGTACCTTGCGCAGAAGCGGAAAGAGGTACGGCGCACCGCGCGAAAGCAGCGGGATGCACAGCTTTTCACCCACCCCGATCCGAGCCAGTTGTGGTCGATCGTCGCGGAGGGCAAACGCGTCTGGGAACGGCGGGCGACCGATCCGGACTTCGGGCAGGTGCGGCTCGGGCTCGGGCCGCAGCAGCTGGCCACCCCGCTGAGGGCTCCGGAGACCGCTCCGGTCGACGAGCTGGAGCCGCTCACCGCGCACGCGATGAAGGAATTCCTCGACAAGCACGGGCAGTTGGACAACCTGCCGCTCGCGGTCTCGCTGCGCGCCTTCTACCACCTGACCGTCTCCGGTGACCCGGACACCGTCTACGGCTCGGCCCGCGCCATCATTTCCCAGCTGTGCACCCTGCACTCCCCCGAGGACCTGGTCGTGGCCGTCGTCGCCGCGCCCGGTGCGCAGGCGGAGTGGGAGTGGACGAAGTGGCTGCCGCAGGTGCAGGACAAGACCACGGACGGCGCGGGCAGCCGCCGGCTGGTCGTCGGTGACCTCGGCGAGGTCGAGGAGCTGCTGGCGGACGAGCTGGAGGGGCGCGGGCGGTTCAACCCGCAGGGCACCCCGGTCACCGACACCCCGCACGTGGTGATCGTGCTGGACGGTGGCGAGGTGCCGATGGACTCGGTGATCGCCGGGGCCGAGGGCCTGCAGGGCGTCACCATCATCGAGGTCGTCCCGGGCGACCTGGACGAGATCCGCGGCGGTCTGGCGGTCCAGGTGTGGCCGGGCAAGCTGGTGCTGGAGTCGGCCAGCGGCGCGGTCTACCACGGTGTCTGCGACACCCTCTCGATCGCCGAATCGGAGGCGCTGGCGCGCCAGCTGGCTCCGCTGCGGGCGGGTTCCGGTGCGGACGGCGAGGAACCGCTGCTGTCCGCCCTGGACTTCACCGACCTGCTCAACATCGGCGACGCCGGGTCCCTGGACGTGTCGCGCACCTGGCGGCCGCGGACGCTGGCCGAGCGGCTGCGCGTCCCGATCGGTGTGGACCGCGACGGCCAGCCGGTCATGCTGGACATCAAGGAAGCCTCACAGCAGGGCATGGGCCCGCACGGTCTGTGTGTCGGTGCGACCGGTTCCGGTAAGTCCGAGGTGCTGCGCACCCTGGTGCTCGCCCTCGCGGTCACGCACTCCTCCGAGACGCTGAACTTCATCCTCGCGGACTTCAAGGGTGGCGCCACCTTCACCGGTATGTCGGACATGCCGCACGTCGCGGCGGTCATCACCAACCTCGGTGAGGACGTCACGCTGATCGACCGCATGCGCGACTCGATCACCGGTGAACTCCAGCGCCGTCAGGAGCTGCTGCGCTCCGCGGGCAACTACGCCAACATCACCGACTACGAGAAGGCGCGTGCCGCGGGTGCCCCGCTGGACCCGCTGCCCTCGCTGGTGATGATCATCGACGAGTTCTCCGAGCTGCTCGCCGCCAAGCCCGACTTCATCGAGATGTTCATCCAGATCGGCCGTATCGGCCGTTCGATGGGTGTGCACATGCTGCTCGCCTCGCAGCGTCTGGAAGAGGGCAAGCTGCGCGGTCTGGACACCTTCCTGTCCTACCGGCTGGGTCTGCGGACGTTCTCCGCGGCCGAGTCGCGCACCGCGATCGGTGTGCCGGACGCCTACCACCTGCCGAACGTCCCCGGTTCCGGCATCCTGAAGTACGACACCGAGACGATGGTGCAGTTCAAGGCCGCGTACGTCTCCGGTACCTACCGCGGTCCGGGCGGCGGCGGCCGGGGCGGCAGCGGCGGCCGGTCGATGCGGATGCCGGTGCCGTTCACCGCGGCCCCGGTCATCGAGCAGATCATCGAGGAGCCGGTCGTCGAGGCGACGGAGCCGGAGATCGACGACGCGCTCGCCGACACCGTGCTGGACGTCATGGTGCAGCGGATGCAGGGCCAGGGCCCGCCGGCACACCAGGTGTGGCTGCCCCCGCTGGAGGAGGCGCCGACCGTCAACCAGCTGCTGCCGGCGCTGGCGGTCACGCCCGAGCGGGGCGTGCACGCGGCGGAGTACACCGCGCTCGGCAAGCTCGTGGTGCCGGTCGCGCTGGTGGACAAGCCGTTCGAGCAGCGGCGTGACGTGATGTATTTGGACTTCTCGGCCGGTGCCGGTCACGGTCTGGTCGTCGGTGGTCCGCAGTCCGGCAAGTCGACCCTGATCCGTTCCGCCATCGCGGCGTTCGCGCTCACCCACACCCCGGGCGAGGTGCAGTTCTACTGCCTCGACTTCGGTGGCGGCGGCATGCTCACGATGGAGGACCTGCCGCACGTCGGCGGGGTCGCCTCGCGTCTGGACGCGGAGAAGGTCCGCCGTACGGTCGCCGAGGTCGTGGGCATCCTCAACGAGCGTGAGGAGTTCTTCCGGCAGAACAACATCGACTCGATCGCGACCTACCGCCAGCGGCGGGCCGCGGGCGCCTTCCCCGGTGAGAAGTGGGGCGACGTCTTCCTCGTCATCGACGGCTGGGCGACGTTCAAGACCGACTACGAGCAGCTGGACCCGGTGATCCTGGACATCGCCGCCCGCGGTCTCGGTTTCGGTGTCCACCTGATCATCGCCGGTGCCCGTTACACCGAGGTCCGTCCGGCGCTGCGCGACCAGCTCCTCAACCGCGTCGAGCTGCGCCTGGGTGACCCGATGGAGTCGGAGTTCGACCGCAAGCGCGCGGAGAACGTCCCGATGGGCAAGCCGGGCCGCGGTCTGTCCCCGGAGAAGCTCGACTTCCTCTCGGCGCTGCCGCGTCTGGACGGCATGAGCGACCCGGAGACGATCAGCGACGGCATCGCCAACCTGGTGTCGACGGTCAAGGAGCACTGGCAGGGCGAGCCCGCCCCCAAGGTGCGGATGCTGCCGACGATGCTGCGCGCCACCGACCTGCCCAAGGGCAGCGACTACCCGGAGCACGGCATCGCGATCGGTGTCGACGAGACCACGCTGTCGCCGGCGTTCATCGACTTCGAGACCGACCCGCTGCTGGTCATCTACGGCGAGAGCGAGTCCGGAAAGTCGTCGCTGCTGCGTCTGCTGGCCAAGCAGATCGCCGAGCGCTATCCGTCGGACAAGGCGCTCATGGTGGTCTCCGACTACCGCCGTGCGCTGCTCGGGGAGATCCCCGAGAGCCACATGTACAAGTACTGCGCCGCGGGCCCGCAGCTGCAGGAGGTCATCAGCGGACTGGCCGGTTCGCTGGGCCGCCGGATGCCCGGGCCGGACGTCACGCCGGAGCAGCTGCGCAACCGCAGCTGGTACGACCTGCCGGACGCGTTCGTGATCGTGGACGACTACGACCTGGTGGCGACCAGCAGCGGCAACCCGCTGCAGCCGTTGCTGGAGTACCTGCCGTTCGCCCGTGACCTGGGTCTGCGCCTGATCATCGCGCGCAGCTCCTCGGGCGCCGGACGGTCGTCGTTCGAGCCCGTGATGCAGCGTACGAAGGAGCTCGGTGCGCAGGGTCTGATCCTGTCGGCCGACCCGGCGGAGGGCCCGCTGATGGGCAACATCAAGGGTCAGCAGCTGACGCCCGGCCGGGCCACGTTCATCACGCGCAAGCGTGGTGCGCAGCTGGTCCAGACGGGCTGGCTGCCGGCCCACGGCGGGTAACCGGCGAGCACGGCAACGGCGGTGGGGCGTCCCTGAAGGAGGGGCGCCCCACCGCCGTTTCTCATGTGCTGTACGTGAGGCCGGGCCGCTGCGGGCGGTGCGGCCGGTCGCTCAGCCGAACGCGCCGTGCTGGGTGGGGTCCGGGGCGGCGGGTTCCGCGGGCTTCTTCTCCGCCGGGGCCGGTGCGTCCTTCGTGCCGGACGCGCCCGAGGTGGTGGAGCCGGCGGACGTGGCGGGTGCGGCCTTGGGGTCGCGTTCCGCGCCCGGTGCCGGCTCCGGTTCGGCCGGCCGGGTCCGTACGCCCTTGGCGAGGCCCTCGCCGCCGCGGGTCGCGGCCTCGCCGTCCCGCGCCGGCCCGAACGGGTCCGGCCCGTGGGCGGCCGTGGAGGTCTCCCAGGTGTGCGTCACCTGCGGGACCGAGCTCTGGCCGCCGCCCTTGCCGCCGCGCTTGCCGAACGCGCCGCCGAGGCCGCCTGCGAGCTGGCCGAGCGCCATGAAGCCGTAGGCGACCTGGGGGCCGGACGAGCCCTGGCCGCCGCCCGAGGCGCTGTGCGCCTGCGGGGCGCCGTGGTCCTGGTCGTCCTTGTCGTCGTCGGGGTGCTGTGCGGCGGCGTTCTCCAGGTCGGCCGCGGCCAGTTCGAAGGTCGGCAGCGCCTCGTCGACGGACCGCTTGAGGCGGTGCCACTCCGCGGCGAACGCCTCGCCCGCCGGGCCGTGCCAGTTGGCCGCGGCCGCGGTACCGACGTGCCGGTCCAGGTCGCGGACCATGCCGTCGAGGTGCTTGCCCATCTCCCGCCAGCCGGCCGCCGCTTCGTGCAGTGCCTCGGGGTTGCGTCGTCCGCTCACTTGGCGCTCCGCATCTTCTCGACGCTCCGCAGGGTGTCGACCAGCTCGTCCTCGGCCGCCTCGGTGTTGGCGACGGTCTCCTTGATGCCGCTGCTGACCTCGGCGAGCCGCTCCTGCAGCTGGACCAGGGCGTGCTCGGCCTGTTCGTACAGCTCGCGGAACGGCCGGGCCGCCTCGTCGCTGCCGAATCCGTCCCGCAGCGCCTCGGCATCGGCCCGCCGTCTGAATGCGGCCAGCTGCCGGCTCAGTTCTTCTGCGCGTATCCCGAAGGAGGCACCGAGCGCGTGCAACTCCTCCGTACTGAGCCGGACTTCGTCGGACATCATTTCTCCCCGAATTGAATGACAGCTGCCTGCCAACATCGCCTCAGGTCTAGCACACCCGCAATAGCCCCGAAGCCCACTGTTGATCGGCCGGCCGCCCGGCCGCGGAATGGATACGGAGCAATATGCGGCAATACCGACAACCCCCGCCTTGACGACGCGTTCACATCCGTCATTAGACTCTGGACGCCGGTGCAGCACGCGTGGTTGCTGTGCCATCACGTCAAGGGGGCAGAGATGAGCAACGAGCGGCAGATCCAGGACGAGGACCTGATGGACGTCGCCCAGGATCCGGAGCAGGCGCACCGGCTGCGGAAGGCACTGAAGGTCCTGGCGGAGAACCCCAACGTCGGCGGCAAGCTCCAGGAGATGGCCCAGGAGGTGCTGTCCGGCCGCATCGGCATGAAGGACGCCATCCAGACGCCGGGCTACATGGACGCCATCGGCGACCGGCTGAGCGAGATGCGGCGGGCCGCGGAGGACCAGACCATGGCCGAGCGCGAGGAATCGCGCGAGAAGTTCGCGGCCTGGCAGAAGGAACAGGAAGAGAAGGAAGACCAGGAGCGCGCCGAGCGCGACGGCCCGTCGGGCAACATCGTCACCGGCTCGCGGCGCGGCGGCCGCGGCCACCGCGGCTGAACCGGTCCGCCACTGCCTTCCTGGCCGCTAGGGGCGAATTTCCGGAATCCACCGGCGGCTTGGCGAAGAGCCCAGGCTTCGCAGAGCGAAGGAAGCAGATCAATACCCGGGAATTTCGGGCATTGATCTGCTTCTTTCTCCACAGGAGATTTCCAGCACTCGCGATTTCTCCACAACCGGTGGCCCCACCTGGCGGACGAGGCCGACAAGGCTGCAGGAGCCCCCACCGTCACCGGCGCCCCACGAGCCACCGGCAGACCGGCCGTACACCCGCTCCGGCCTGCGTGTTCCAGTTCCGGAACAGCCGGACCCGCGGCGTCCCGCACACGCGGCCCGGATCATAGGATCGAACCGGTAAGCCGGTACACGCAGGAATCCACGAAGGTGGAGGGCGGGATTTGATGGGGGACGAGGAAGCCATGAGCGCCTCAGAAGAGGGAAACGCCCGAACGGCCGGATACGCTCCGCACCCGCACATCGGCGGCCGCACCGCCGTACTGCGCGCCCTGGCGGCCTGGCGCATGCGCTGGCCCGGGGCACCGCGCGTCATCGTGCTCACCGGAAATCCGGGCAGCGGGCGGTCACGCCTGGTCACCGGCTTCCTGATGATGTGCGATCCCGGCTACCGCAAGCAGCTGCCGCTGGACGAGCTGGACCCGGCCACGGTGCCGCCGGACCTGCCGCCGCCCGCCGTACCGAGCCCCGCCGGCCGTACCGCCGCGCAGGTGCTGTGGCTCCTCGCGGACCACTTCGGCCTGCGGGCCGGCCGCACCGAGGACGTCTTCACCGAACTCGCCGCGCGCGAGGAGCCGGTGACGATCGTGGTGCCGGACGTGGACCGGGCCGGTCCGGTGCGCGCGGCCCAGGAGCCGGCCCGCCTCATACGGGAGGTGCTCGCCCCGCTCGCCGCCGTCGAAACGGTTCAGCTGCTGGCCGACGTCCCGCGGGAGCTGGCCGCGGAGCTCGCCGCGACGCTGCCGTCCGGGCAGGTCCAGGTCATCGACCTCGACGCGCCCGAGTGGGCCGACCCCGCGGGCCTGGTGCTGCACGCCGAGACCGCGCTCGACCCGGACACCGGAGCTCCGGAACTCCCGTACACCACCGACCCGTCGGCCCGCCGGGCGCTCGCCGAGGCGCTGGCCGGACGCGCGGCGGGCAGCCGGCTGACCGTCCAGCTGGCGGTGCAGTCGCTGATCATGCAGCCGGAGGGCTTCGACCCGGCGGACCCCGCCCTGCTGCCCGGCAGCGTGGGCGAGGCGCTCGATGTGCACGCCCGCCGGCTGGGTGCCGACCCGCGGACCCTGCGGCTGATGCTGGCCCCGCTGGCGTTCGCCGAGGGCGAGGGCCTCCCGGTCCAGCTGCTGGGCCCGCTGGCGAACGCCGTCGCCGGCCGGGACATGAGCCAGGACATCGCCGACGGCATGCTGCTGGCCGCCCCGTTCATCCAGCCGGTCGAGGCCGGGACGGTCGACGACACGGCGGATGCCGCGCCGGCGGACGGCGAGGGCGCCGCGGACGCCCCCGGCGCCGGGCCCGCCCGGACGCTGCTCCGCCTGATGCACCCCGCCCTCGCCGAGGAGATCCGCGCCGGCCTGCCCGACGTCCGGGACGCCCAGACCAAGATCGCCATGGCGCTGCTGGAGGCGGTCCCCCAGCAGGACTGGGCGCAGGCCGATCCGTACATCCGCGACCACCTCGCGGCGCACACCCTCGAAGCGGGTCTGCTGCCCCAACTCCTCACCGACCCGGGGCTGTTCGCGCACGCCGACCCGGTGGTCCTGCGGGCCGCCGTCGAGGCCGTCCCCCTGGAAGCGCTGGGCGCACCGGCCCGTACGTATCTGCGCACGGCCCCGCTGCTCACCCGCTCGCAGGCCCCGGCCGAGATGCGGGCGGCCTTCCTGGAGACCGCGTTCGTCGAGGACGGGCTGACGCCGTACGCCGAGGCGCTGCACGCCCGCGGCTTCCGGCTGCCGTGGCGCACCCTCTGGAGCGCACCGCTGCCCGGCGTCCAGGCAGTGACGACCGGCGCCCTCCTCCAGGGGAACACGGAGAGCACCCAGAGCACTGAGGGCACTGAGGCCGCCGGTCCGCGTGCCGTCGTCGCCCTGGTCGTCCCCGAGGGCACCCCCGGCTCCCGTACGGTGTCGCCCCCTACGGAGGGCACCGGGACCGAGGCGGGTACCGGGACCGAGGCGGTTACCGCAGAGGGCGCGACGGAGGGCACCGGTACCGGGGCGACTGCCGCAGCGGGCCCGGACGGGGCGGGCGCAGCTGACGTCGCCGCCGGTCCCGGCGGCCGGGCGATCCTCCTGCACGACCTCCGGAGCCCGGAGTTCCTCGATGCCGACCCCGCGCAGGTGCTGCGTCCCTCGGACGACGAGCGCGCCGCGGCGCCGTTCGGGCTCAGCCGGGGCGCCGACTACCTCCGGGTCTGGGCCCGGGCGACCCAGGAGGTGGTGGCCGCGCTGGTGTCCGACGCCCCGATCACCGGCGCCGACCTCTCCCCGGACGGTGTGCTCGTCGTGGCCACCGAGCGCGGAGTGACCGCCCGGCAGATCCTCGCGGCCGCCCCCGCCGCCCCCACCGTGCCGGCCCAGCGCGCCGGCACCACTGACGCCGATGCTTCCCACGGCCTCGAAGGAGACCACTCGTGATCACCCAGGCGCAGGCACACGCCACCGCCGCCCGCTGGCTCAACCCCGAGGGGCACCAGGGCCCGCCGCGTGAGGTGGCCATGCAGGAGTTCGACCTCGGCTGGGTGGTGTGGGCCGTACCGCCGCCCCCGGAGGTCGACCCGGAGACCGGGCAGCGCCGCCCGCCCGCCGAGATCGGCACCGCCTGCGGCGTCGTCGACCGGGCCTCCGGCGAGCTGACCGTCTGGCCGTCCGTACCGGTCGACGAGGTCGTGCGGATGTACCAGCAGAAGCACGGCGGCGGCGCGGCCGGCGCGCCCCCGGCGGAACCCGCCCGGCCGCCGGTCACCGGCCCCGGCAACACCGCCGTCGCCACCTACGACGACCCCGCGACCGGCGAGGAGACCAGCCTCGCCCGCGTCTCGTCCCCCGGCCAACCGCCCGTGGAGTACCAGCTGTACGAGGAGTTGCGGCGGCTGGGGGTGGACCCCGCGGCCGTCCGCGCGGTCCACACCGACCTGCGCCCGGCCCTGCTGCCCGGCGGCTACCCCGGCGACTTCGTCCTCCGCACGTTCCCCAACGCCTCGTTCTCCTGCACCGAGGGCTACGGCATGCGCCCCGAGGAGCGCGCCGAGGGCGTCGCGGGGCTGCTGCGGCACGTCGAGATGATGCACCAGCTGGCGGGCCAGCAGCCGCCGCCGCGGCCGCACCGGGTGCCGGTGCCGGAGCGCGTCGAGCCGGCGCCGCAGATGCGGGACGTGGCCCTCGGCAAGCACCTCGTGGAGGTTTACGGCCCCGAGGGCATCCGCCGCCCGGACGCCGACGACCTGGCCGCGACCCAGCTGCCGGAGGCGACCAGGAACACCCTGGTCTGGGCCGGACTCCCGTCCGAGGTCCCGTACTTCTTCACCGCCGACCGCTCCGACGCCCCGCCCGCCGGCGGGCCGTTCACGGACGTGGCGACCCACCTCCGCGAGATCGGCACGCAGGCCAAGGAGCAGACGCTCGAAACGCTGGCCGGCTACGTCCGGATCGGCACCGACGGCCTCTACACCATCGCCGTCCAGTGCACCGCACCGGAGACCAACCAGAGCCTGATCGGCACCGTTTGGGCCGTCCAGCCGTCCTCCGGCGGCGGCCGCTTCATCAACCGCACCCTCTCCGCCTACCTCCGCTCCCTGGCCCTCCTCACCACCACCCGCCAGGAAATGCAGGGCCTGGACCCGGCAGCGGCGGGCACGGCGGTGGCGGCCTTCCAGGAACAGCTCGCGGCGATCGACTCCTGGGCCCTGGACGACCCAGGCAACTGGTGGTCGCTGGTGACCGAGCAGATGTGGCACGGGTTGTTCTGAGGGAACTGTGTTGTTCTGAAGCAACTGTGTTGTTCTGAGGCAACTGCGACGTCCCTCTGTTAGGTCCCCCTGTTACATCCCCCTCCCCTCGATGCCGATCGGGGGGAGGGGGGCGGGGGTTCGCCGGTCTCCCTCAGTCCTCGGTCCTCAGTCTTACGGCAGCAGGAGCCAGTCCGCGGCCAGTGCGGCCGCCAGGCCGATGCCCAGCAACCAGGTGCCGAGCCGGGTACGCCCGTGCCGGCTGAGTTCGATCACCACGCCGCAGAGCACCAGCGCGGCTCCGTACACCCCGACCACGAGCACCGACGTACGCGAAGCCAGGCGCACCACCAGCACCACCGCCATCGCGGCCATGAGCACCGAGGCCAGGACGATGCGTATCCTCCGCGCCTGACGCGGGGTCAGCCCCACGCGGTTCGGGGACTCGACCTCTTCGCCGTCGGAAGAACTCTCTTCCTCGTCGGCAGCGAGCTCCTCCTCGGGGGAGGGGACCTCTTCCTCGGGTGAAGGGATCCCTTCCTCCTCGGGAACGAGCTCGTCGGCGTCCTCGGGAAGGGCCTCTTCCTTGCCGGGTAGGGGCTCTTCCTTACCGGGGACGGGCTCGTCCTTACGGGAGACGCCCTCTTCCTTGCTGGAAACCGGCCCTTCCATACTGGCGACGGGCGCTTCCTTGCCGGAAACGGGCTGTTCCTTGCCGGGTTCGTTCATGAGCGGTTCATGCACCTCGGTTCCATGCACTGACGAATGCCTCCATATGCGTGCGTACTGCGCTGCCCAGGGCGATCCATGACCCGTCGGTGAAGCCGACATCGAACCGTCCCCGGCCACCCACGGCCTTGGGATGCGAATTGACCCGAGCGATGTCCGCACGAGACACCGCCACCCCGAAATCCCACCGCGGTGTGGTGTCACGCCAACCCGTGTTGCGGTCCACGAGCAGGATCAACCGGCTGTCGGTCATCGCCTGCCGCCGTGGAGTACCCCCGGCGTTCGTCAGGTCGACGAGGAAACGGCCGGCCGTGCTGGCCCAGCCACCGTCCATGACAGTGCCCCAGATCGCCTTCTCGACGGCGCGGTCGGCCACCTGGTCCAGGGCATCCACCGTGCGCTCGACCCGGTCGCCGACGCGCCCCGCGGCCCGGGCGAACGGGTTGTTGACCAAGCGGCTGTTGGCCACCGCCCCCAACGGACGGGCCACCGCGCCGAGTGCACCGCCCAGCACACCCCGCACCCGCTCCTCGAGCACGGACGGACCAGGCGGAATGGTCGAAGTGATCGGAGTGGCTGAAGTGGCCGAAGTGGTCGGAGCGCGCAGCTCGGCGGGGACGGAGGGCAGCGCCGCATTGGCGAAGTAGTCACAGGCGATGACCAATCTCTCGCATGGCCGGAGGAACGGCAGAAAACAGTCGCGGTACTCCGGCTTCATACGGCGCGGCTCCTCTCGTCGGACGGGCGTCGACCGAAGTGGGGGCGTCAGCCGAAGGGGTTGTTGTCGGGTCGTGGGACTGCTGGACCACTGCCGGGCACACGACCAGCCGCGGGTCCTTCTCTCGACCGCCGGTTCGCGGTAACGGCTGAGCGGGTCCTGTGCGAGGGGCGACGGGTCGAAGTGTGAGGGCGACGGCAGCTGGTAGCTGGTAGCTGCCGAGAGCACCGGCACTCTGCGCCTGCCGCCGCAACCGAACAGAGGCCAGTCACCGCTCGACGCCTTACCGTTCTTCTCGGCGGTTTCGTGACTGATGAGGGGCTGCGCCGCCCCGCTCAACGGATTTCCCGTGAAGCCGGGGCCGTGCATCACGCCCTTGGCACCGTGCTTGATCGCCTTGCGCGTCATCCTGGCTCCCTGGGAGACGGCGAACTTCTCCCCTTCACCGGCCTCCTTGAGGTGCTTCCAGGTCAGCGGATTGTACCGCTTGACCTTGCACAGCCTCTTGGCCCGCTTGAGCATCTCCAGGCCCACCACATCGGCCGTGTAGCCCATGTCGCCGCTTCCGCCTCCACGGCGGTTCCCGACTCGGCTTTCCACCCGACGAGGTGGTCAGGTCATGGAACGCCTCGGGGTCGGGTCGGTCCACTCGTGCAAGAGGTCCGCTCGATCACCGCGTGCGTCGACCGTGATCTCCCACAACGCGGAGGCCCAGGCACTACCCACCGTCGCTGCTCCTCCAGAACTGCGCCGCGGCGGCGACGTCTTCATGACCTTCTCCTCAAACTTGGCGTCGGACTCCAGCGTCTCCAGGGGCGTCTGCGTTTCCAGGACGTCCTCGTTTCCAGGACGTCCTCGTTTCCAGGGCGGCCTCTTGAACGGTCCTCGTAATCCGCGCTGATCTCGTCTCGTCCGCTTCCGGCTATCGGCGCGCACCTTTCGGCCCGCTGACCGAAGCTTTTGACGAACTTGCCCAAACTCTCTTGGGCAGCGGCGAATTCCTCCGCCACGGATCCCACGGTCTGTAGTGGCCATGCGGCCCATGTCGCTCTTAATCAACGGGGCGGACAGCAGCACTACTAGCCTCCAGCCCCAGACCGTCGACATCCCTGAAGACCAAGCCGTGGGACCACCAGCATCGCGGCAACCACCAGTTCGCCACCACCTGGTACAGCCAGCCAACGAATCACGCGGTGCAGTACGCGGGTGTGCTCCTGGCCCGTACCGACCGACCGACCGACCCCAGCGTCACCCCCCACCACCGACCAAGTCACCACGGCCCGTTGAGCGGGCAACGCCCCAAAGAACTCCACGGACGAGCCTGCCCTCTAGGAGCCAGACCCGCCCCCAATCCCTCTATGCCTCAACGCGGTATGCGGTATGCGGTATGCGGTATGTGCCACGAATGCCATAGACAGACCAATTTTCACGGAACCTCCACGGCGCCGAGTAAAGAAATTCCCTTGAATCCACCGCAGGATCACCCGCCTTGACAGGTCGACGTTCGGTTCACCTAACCTGGGAACGCTAAACTCGCGCCAAGAGTCAGACGCTAAGCGTCCGAGCGGACGCACAGGAAAAAACGGGGGCTGTGGTGGCAGGCAAGGAATTTGACGTCGATCCGGATGTCCTGCGCACGCAGGGCAACGCGTTCGTCCACATCGGTGGCGATTTCTCCAAGGCATCGAAGAAGCTGAAGGCCGACCTGGAGGACCTCGGCAGCCCCTGGGAGAACTGCGACTTCGGCGACATCTTCGAAACGATCTACACGCCCATCAGGGACGGAATGTTCGAGTCCATGGACTCCCTGGGCGAGCGCCTCGAAGGCATCGGCGACAAGCTCCAGCACATGGCCCAGACGTACGCCGAGTCCGACCAGCAGGGCATCCACACCATCAGCGCCGTCGGCCGCCCGGTCATCTGACGCTCCGCCCACCGTACTTACGTCGGGCCGCACCACCCGGGCCGAGGGCGTGAAAGCTCCTCCCGCTCCACATCCCACCTCCTCAGCCCGGTTCCCCAACTCTCACTTCCCACCCTTTCCGTTGCTCTCCGCAATCGGCTACCACTGCACGGGGGACGATCACTGTGTCATTGACGCTGCCAGGCGAGGTCACCTGGGTCCTGGACCTGCTCGGCTACAGCTGGCCGGACGCCGACGAGGACAAGCTCCACGAATGCGCCCAGGTCTGGCGCAACTTCGCCGAGTCCGTCAACCAAGCAGCTTCCTCGGGCACTTCGGCAGCCAATGAAGTCGTCTCCGCCAACTCCGGCGAAGCGGTCGAGGGCTTCACCAACGAATGGGGCTCCTTCTCCGGCGGCGGTAACAGCGGAGACAATTACCTCCGCGACGCCGCCGCAGCGGCGGAAGTCATCGCCGTCGCCTTCGACGCCGCCGCCATCGCCGTTCTCGCCGGCAAGGTCGCGGTCATCGTCCAGCTCGTGATGCTGGCCGCGGAACTCATCGCCGCACAGGCCGCCGCGCCCTTCACCCTCGGTCTCTCCGAACTCGGCGCCGCCGGTGCCACACAGGCGACCCGCCTGATCGTCCGCCAGATCCTCGACAAGATCAAACGCGAGGTCATGGAGGCGGCCACCAAGGCCATGGAGCACGCCACCATGGACGCCATCAAGAAGATGGCGAAGAAGGCCGTGTCCAAGGAAGCCCGCAAGCTGGCGATGGACTACGCCAAGAAGACGGTCAAGGACACCGTCAAGGACACGGTCAAGGAAAAGGTTGTCGACGCGGCCAAGGAAAAGGCCACAGAAGCCGGCACCGAAATGGCTCAGAACGTCGCCCAGCAGGGCATCGAAAGCCACTTCGGAGCCCGCGACGGCATCGACTGGGGCGAAACGGCCGACATCGGCAAGGAAAAGGCCGGTGAATACGTCGACGGCATCAAGGAAGGCGCCAACGACCTCACCGACCCCAAGACCTACGTCGACCACGCCCGCCAGGACCTCACCGACCGCGGCCTCAACGCCGCCCAACGCCACGCCGACCAACGCACCGGCGGCGCCGCCACCCGCCACCAGGGCGCCACGGACGCCGTCCGGGAAACAGTAAGCGGCAGCGTCGAGGACGTCTTCGGCTGAGCCCGAGCGCCTCGACGGCAAGCCCGTCCAGTCCAGCCCTGCAGGGCCGCTGCATCCCGAAATCACCCGGGCCCGCAGCGGCCCTGCAGCCATTTCCGAGCCGCCCGGCCAGGCAATCACCGGCCGGCATAGAAAACACATTGGGGCCCGCGACCCGAAGGCCACGGACCCCAACGAAATTCCGCTGCTTTTCTGCCTGCCCTACGTCAGAGCATCACCGACCGGGCGGCTGCGTGGGCGGCGCCGGCGGGTAGGCCCCGGGCCCACCGGGCTGCTGCTGGTACGAGTTGTTCGGGTTCGGCGGATGCGGCACAAAGCCCCCGGGGCCGCCGGGCCCACCCGGACCACCAAAACCACCGGGGCCCCCGGGCGGCGGGCCATTACGACGGTTCTTCTTCTTGGCTACGAGAACGACGACCACGACGATGACGAGAACGACGAGCCCGACGACGGCAATGAGAATGATGAAGGGCATGCTCAGGCCCTTGTCGCTCTTGATCTTCGGGCCGGGCTCATTGCTACCAGCCGCACTCGAGGGGTCGGAAGAGGCACCACTCTTCAGTGCCGGGAACGGACCGTTCTTGGAACCGGCCGGGACGTCCTTGGTCAGGGCACTGTAGGGCTTGATGAATCCGTAGCCGTAGTGGGCGTCCGGAAGCTTGGCGTCCTTCATGTCGTCCGGCAGACCGGCCGTCTTGATCAAACGGTTAGCGACTTGACCAGCCGTCAAGTCCGGAAATTTGGCACGGAGGAGGGCTGCCGCGGCGGAGACATAGGCAGAGGAGTCAGAGGTACCGTTAGCCAGGCGGTACTTACCCTTGACGCCCGCCACTGGACTGGCGGACCGGATGTACACGCCTGGCGCCGTCAGCTTGAGAGACGGACCGTAATTGGATTTTTCCCAAACGTTGAGGTGTTTGTCTACCGCTCCCACTGCCAAGACGCCTGGTACTGATGCGGGATTGCTAGGGCTTCCTCCGGTATTCCCCGAAGCGGCGACCAGCAGCACATCGTGCTTCCTGGCATAGTCGATCGCTGACTGCTCTTCCGGTGTAACTTCTGCATTACCGACACCGAAGGACATGTTTACGACCTTCGCACCGTGGTCTACGGCGTATCGCAATGCCTCCGCATAATCTCCCGCTCCCAGCTTCGGGACGGAATCGGCGCCCGGGAGATCAATGGCGATGGGGAGGATTTTGGCGTCTGGAGCCAGTCCCTTGACTCCGTCAGCCCCTCCAGGCCCATGACCGTGACCAGCGATGAGCGAAGACATGGCAGTCCCATGCTCTCGATCCTCGTATGGTTGGTTCGCTGGCCCCCCGGTGATGTAGTTCTTGCCCGGGAGCACATTGCCCTTGAGGTCGGGATGGCTGCCGTCCGTCGGATCGTCGATGACGGCGACCGTGACGCCCTTACCCGTGGAGATCTTCCAGATATCTTCGACCCCGAAGGCTTTGAGGGCCCATTGGTCATTTCTGATCTGGTCCGCCGAAGCAACCGGCGCGGTGCCGAAGAGCAGTGCCCCCGCCACTACCGCGCCGCCCACCGCACGCAGCGTCCGCGTGAAGCTCATGCCATAACACCCTTCTTACAGAGTTGGGGCCCGCAGCCCGAGGGCTGCGGGCCCCAAGCGTCTCTACCGATTGCTTGTCCGGCCGGTCCTACTCGATGACCCGGGGAGCCACATTACGCTCCGTCGTCCAGGTCTCCTCGTCTTCGACGAGGTAGTCGGGACGGCTGGAGTCGTTCCCCTTGCCTTCGCCCTTGCCGCCGTGCGCACCATGCGCGCCGCCCATCATGCCTGCCGGGCGACGGCCGGAGCCCGAATTGGTACCGGCGGCGGATCCTCCTCGGCTGCGGTGCAGCCCGGAACCACCTTGACCTCCACCACTGGCCTTACCGCCGGCTCCACCGCCGACGATGCCGCCCTTCTGCCGGGCCATGGCTCCACCGGTGCTGACGCCCGGCTTGCCACCCATGCCCTTGCCTGCGGCGCCACCGTGGGCGCCGCCCATGCCGGGCATACCGGCGCGGCCGGTGCGGGCACCTGCCGCGCCACCAGCGCCCGCCGTGCCGCCCTTGAGGCCGCCGGCACCGCCCTTGACGCCACCTGCACCACGACCGGACATCCCACCGGTTCCAGCCATGCCGAGGCCGCCGCCCCCTGGGATGTTGACGCCGGCACCACCGCCGCCACCACCGGGCATGTGGACGCCGCCACCGCCGGCACCGCCGTTCAGACCACCGGCACCGCCGCCACCGGGGATCTTCACTCCGGTGCCACCGCCGCCACCACCGAGACCGTCCAGGCCGGTATTGACGTTCGGAGTCTTCGGCTTCAGCGAACCGACACCACCGCTAATGCCAGGAGTCTTCGGCGCGTTGGGGGTGTTGATGCTGGGGGAGGTCGGCATCTTCGGAGCACTGCCGCCCTTCATGCCGCGGGTCGGGATCTTCACGCCGCCCCCGCCGCCGCCTCCTGGCCCGCCCATGCCAGGCATGGGCATAGGCATAGTGCCCAGGCCATTTGTCGGGTCTTTTTGATCGGGAATCTGGTCGTCCCACCTGCTGTTCCCCGGCCCGCCCATGCCCGGCGGCTTCAAAGAAGAAGCCCGCACCACATAGGCCGTGCCCAGGTTTTCCATGGCCACAGCGGCCTCAAGCCGCTTCTTCTGATGGCCAGACAAGTTGTCCTTGTTCGCGTCAAGGATTCCCTGGGTGCTCACACCGGTCTTCAGTGCGTCGTTCAGATCGTCGTCGTCGATCTGGTCCGACCAGGGCATCTCACCCCAGACGTCATCGCTCCAGTTCCAGCCGTCGTCGATCGGCTTGACCTTGTCGATGGCCTTCTGCAGGTCTTGAGCGGTCTGCCCCATGACCTGCGCCGTGTGCGTGGCGTAGGGAGCGCCGGTCCGGAAGTTGTTGCTGATCTTCTGGGCCTGCTTGGCGAACTTCTCTGCCGTGTCGCCGTGCCAGGACTCCAGCACCTTCTTCACGGCATCCTCGAACCGCTTCTGGATGCCGCCACCGCCGTCACCCGGCCCAACCAACTGGTCGTGCAGGTCCTGCCAGTTCTGTGCTACGGCGCGCACCTGATGGACGTCGGCACCGTCCAACATTCCCTTGAGGCCATCGAGGTCATGCTGATTGAACTTGGTTGTGAACGTCTCCCAGGTGTTTCCACCCGTGGGCGCACCGCCCGCGTCTCCACCCATTAGTGGACCCCCTTCTCTCTCACCTACAGGTCAACCGAACTACTGCCACCGTCAGTGCATGCTGTTGTCATGCTCGGCGTCCTCGTAGGCGTCCTTCGTCTGCTTGGACTTCTTGCCGAACTCGTCGATCATGCCTTCGATCTTGTCGACGATCTGCTGTTGGATGAAATCCTTCATCTCGTTGTGGGCCTTGTGCATCCGGTCGCGCTCCTCAAAGCCCTTCCCGAGCGCCCCGTCCGGCAGGTAAGTCTGGTTCTTCGCCTTGTCCTTCGGGCCACCCATGTCCTTCAGGACCTGGTTGAGCTCCTTCACGACCTGGTCGAGGGCGTCGAGATCAACGCCGTATTCCTTGCTAGCCATGCTTGGCCTCCCCGTGAGTTGTCAGTCCGGTCTTGCGGCGCCAGTCGCGGATGGCGATCGAGGAGCCGACGACCGCGGCGACGGCCAGGAGTCCGCCGCCGACAATGTAGATGGCGATGCGGGCGCGCCGTTCCCCAGGTGACTCACCGATGGTGATGGCGGCCGGCTGGATGTTGGAGCCGTCAGCCGCGTTGGAGGGCTTGTCCGGCTGGGGTGCGGCGGTGGGCCGGGTGTCGTCCTTGAGGGCGGCCACCGGGTCGACCACGCCCCAGCCGATGTTGTGGTCCGCCTTGCTGCGCACCCGCTCGGCGGTCTGCTCCAGGTGCCAGATCACCTCTTTGGGCGTCCAGTGCTGGCCCTCGCCCTTGTGCTTCGCGATCAGGAGGGCCGCGGCGCCCGCGGCGTACGGTGCGGCGAAGCTGGTGCCCTGGTCGACACAGTTACCGCCGTTGGGGACGGTGGAGACCATGTCGACGCCCGGTGCGGCGATGTCGACCCAGTCCCCGGGCTGCGAGAAGGGGGCCCGCTCGTTGTTGCGGTCCGAGGCAGCGACCGACAGGACGTTGTCGAACTCCTGGAAGGCGGCGGGGTACATGTTCTTCTCCGCGCCGCTGGCGCCGTCGTTACCCGCCGAGGCCACGATCAGAATGTTGTTGCTGGCCGCTTTCCGGATCGCCGCCTTGAGGAGCTCCAGCCTGGCCGGGCTGGCCGCCGTGCCCTGCGAAATGTTGATGACGTCGGCCTTTAGCGAAACCGCGTAATTGATCGCGTCGGCAAGGCTGGCAGCATTGCCCGCCTTCTTGTCGCTGGTCTGCTGCAGGGGAATGACCTTCGCCTCGGGCGCAATTCCGAAGAAGCCGGAGCCGGGCCGCGGGCGCGCGGCGATGATGCCCGCGACCTTGGTGCCGTGGCCGACCGTGTCCTCGGTCGGCTTTCCTCCGACGAAGGATTTACCGCCGCTGATGTTGGGCCTGATCTGCGCGTTGCCCGCGTCGATCCCGGTGTCGATGACCGCGACCCGGACGCCCTTGCCCCTGGTGTCGGCCCACATCTGATTGGTCAGCAGACGCTGCAGCGACCAAGGGGTCTCTTTGATGTCGTCGGCGCCGAACTTGCACTCACCACTGTTGAGCGGAACGTTCGTGTCCGCCATCGCCGGCGCGGCGGTGGCGCAGGACAGGCCGACGAAGCACGCCGCCGTGACCAGTGCGCCCGCCGCTCGTCGACGGTGCCCGGCTCGGTGACCAATGGCGCGAGATCCCACGGGTTGTCTGCTCTCCATGTGTGGCGAAAGGGGCGGGAACGAATCGAGGGGTGAGAGTGGGGGGAGGTGTGAGAGGGAAGAAGTGAGAGAAGGTGGGGGGAGGGGGTGGAGGTGCTGTGGACGGCAGAAGGGCGAGCGCACTGATGCAGCGCGCTCGCCCTCATTGACCACTGTGCGAGCCGTCGGGGCTGCTCAGCCGATCGCCATCCGTAGCTGTGCCGACCTGGGTCAGCCGCCCCAGATACCGGCGTTCTTGTGCTCGGTGGACTGGTAGTTCTGGGCGGCGGTGTCCAGAGCCTTGGCGATGGCCTCCAGCGTGGAGTGCAGGGAGGCGGCGCGCTGGTCCCACTCGCGCTGGCGGGCCTGGTAGCCCTCCTGCGCCGCACCTTCCCAGCTGGCGGCGATCTTCTTGACGCCCGCCTCGAGGTCGTCGAGCTGCTGGCGGATGTTGTTGGCCGTACCGCGCACGTCGGAGCTGGCCTGCTGGATCGTCGCAAAATTAACGAGGATCTGGCCTGACATGGTGTCTCCTCAGGAGTTGATGCTGCTGGTCGATTCACATGCCGCAGCGGCCGGCGCGAGGGCCGGCACGGGCTGCGGCGAGTAGGCCGGGCGCCGCGGTCAGCGGCGCGGCCCCATCATCCGAACGGGGAAGCCGAGGCGGAGATGTGCGTGATCGACTGCGCCTGCTCCTCTTCGGAGGCGGAGTAGTTCTTCGTGGTCTCGTCGATCGCTTCCTTGATCTCACCCAGAAGCTGGTTGAGACGGTTGGCGTCCTCGTTCACCTGCGACTGCAGCTGGTTGTACGAGGAAGCCGCAGCACCCTTCCACCCCGAGGTGATGGTGTCGACGACCGTGTTCAGGCGGGAGATCTCACCCTGGATCGACTGATTGACCGAGGCGATCTTGCCGCTGAACGCGACCATCTCCTCCTCGGTGGTTGTGTACTGCTGACCAGCCATAGTCAACGTCCCCCATGAGACTCGTACGTCGTACCGCGCCGTGCCGCCAACGGGGACCCACGCGGTTGGCATCACCTGCTGACGCCTTTGCCTACTCTAACCACTCCATATGCCCGTTCCCAACAGGGGGGAGACGGTTGTGACGGGATCACAACATTGTCAACTCCCCTTCACGAAAACGGCGTTCGGGGAAACGGACAGATCCGATGCTATCGGTCGAAGGGCCGATACGGCCGGGGCACGACGAAGATCACACCGAGAAGTCCGCTGACCGGCGCCATGAATTGCATCCGACGGGAGCGGTCCGGAATCCGTGCCGCCACAAAAGGCCGCGCCGAATGCCCGTTTCCGGGCGAATTCGGCGCGGCCTTCTCTCGCGTCGCGGGGAAACTACGCAGAAGCGGTCGACGACGTCACCCCGAGTCGACCGACAACGTCACGACGACTGGGGCTGCTTCGCACTGCGGATCTCCAGCGCCGGCCCGTTGGAGAGCAGGGAGGACCATGCCTTCAGGATCAGCGGGGGGTGCGTGCCGCCGTATCCGAGGTGGGCCCGTGCCTGGTCGACCTCCTGCTTGTCACTGCCGGCCTTCGTGGCGCTGTCGTTGTTCCGCGGGATGAGGTAGCGCAGTCCGGTGTCGGTGACCAGGAACAGGCTGCCGCTCTTGACCCTGGGGTTGGCGACCTCCGTGTAGAGCAGACCGCTGCCGGGGGTGACGTACGAGCTGGCGCCCGAGGCGATCTTGGCGGGGTAGTCGTCACCGACCCAGGTCTGCATGTCCGGCACGCCGTTCGGGTAGCCGAGCTGCTTCTCCTGGCCGCCCGGGTACTTGGTGTTGGTGCCCTTGTAGACGCTGCAGGAGACGCCGCTCTCGGTGGGGCCGCCCAGGCCGCCGGTCTGGGAGCCGTTGGCGAAGTCGTTGGCCGGGCTCACGGTGTCGGTCGGCCACGGCGACTCGACGTCGGTGCCGAGGACCTTGCCCAGGAACGTGGAGTAGCCGTTGCCCGTCTCGTCCGGCTTCGGACGGAAGGAGCCGGTGGCGACCTGCACGGGTTCCAGCGCCGAGCCGGAGGAGTTCACCTTCTGCGCGTTCGGGCCCTCCATCAGGAGCTTGGCGACGAAGTTGGAGACCTGCTCCACGCCGTCCTTCTCCACCACGTACTTCTGACCGTCGCTGTCCTGAAGGATGGAGCCGACGGTACGGGCCTTCGCCGGGACCTCGGTGTCGGTGGTCTGACTGCCCGCGCCGCTGACCATGGGCATGGAGATCGCCATGACGCTGGGGACCTTCAGCAGGGTGTCCATGAACTGCTGGGTCACCTTCTGCGGCTGGGCCTTGGCGCCGAAGATGATGCGGCGCAGGTCCTTGTCGCCCTGCTCCTTGCCGCCCGGGGGCTGCCATCCGAGGCCGGTGGAGTTGAACTCGAAGGCCATGCCGTTGTGGTCGACCAGCCACGGCTTGCCGTCGGGGTCCTCGACGTAGAGCGCCTGGTGGAAGTCGAGCTTGCCCTTGCGGGTGTCGTCCACGAGCTGCTTGTCCTTGCCGGCCAGGACGAAGACGGCCTGCTGCGGCTTGCTGCCGGCGCTGGTCCCCGGGCGGTTGCAGACGGCCCAGGTCTTCGGCTTGTCCGCGTCCTCCGCGCTGGGCAGCCGGTCGGGGGCGAACGGGATGCCGATGGCGGGACCGTGCGGGATCTTGCCGTCGAGTTCGGATTCCTTGACCTTGACGACCTGGAACTTCGGGTCGAGGAGCAGCCGGGCGGATGCGAGGTTCAGGATGGGGTGCAGGAGTTTCTGGTTATTGCCATTGGCGTCCTTGGTGTTCAGGACGATATAGCGGGTGGTGGATTCATCCCCGACGATGACGTTCTTGCCGACCTCGTCCCACCCTTGCGGCGCCACCGGCTTGAGAATGCCGCACGCGCCGAATCCCACGAGCATCAGGACGCCCATGATCATGCTGGGCACCACCGCCTTGAGCGGCTTGGGGGCGCTCTCGATCGATCCGTTCGGCAGCGGCTTCAGGAATGCCGCATTCGTGCGCTTTCGGGCAAACGAATACGCATTCAGCTCGTCCCGACGTGATGCCATTATTGCTTTCTCTCCCCGCCTGTTGGATCCACATCGAACCGCCCCCGGCACTCACGCCGTAGCGCCCTCTACTATGCCGTGTGTCGATCGACCCGTACGGTACGGGTGCCACCTTCCAACGCACCAGTCTCAGCGGCGGCCGATACGCCTAGAGGCCCACATCACCAGTAGAGGAGCAGGCCGGGGGATGTCCAGCGCCACCAGGGCTCGACGCCGCAATGGGCGGCAACAGCAGCAACAGCCTTCCGGGGCACCGCAATCTGCGGGAAATGCTGGCCAAAACGGCACAGCTTCGGGCAACAGAGGAAATGGCGGCCGGAGTTCCACGGCCCGCCCGGCGGGCCCGGTGGCACCGCGGCTGCGCCAGCAGGCCGGCACGATCGGCGGGGTCCGCGTCCAGCAGCTGGCCATCATCGAACTCGCCGCCGCACTGGTGCTGGTGGGCTGGTCGATCCACCCGGCCGCGCTGACCGCGGCCGCCGTCGTCGCGGCCGTGCTGGTCGTCTTCGCGCTCGGCCGGCGGCGCAAGATCCCGCTGCCTGAGTGGATCACGACCGTGCGCGCGATGAAGCGCCGCAGCAAGAACAGCACCGCCGCGCTCGCGGCCACCCAGGGCGTCGACCCGGCGATCGCCCCCGTGGTGGAGTGCGAACCGGCCCTGCGCACCTACGAGTACACGACCGAGGCCGATCAGCGGGCCATCGGTTTCGTCGGCGACGGCACGTTCCTGACGGCCATCGTCCAGGTGGACGCCCGCGACGAGCCGCTGCGGCCGCAGCGCGGCAGCCACATGCTGCCGCTGGAGGTGCTGCACACCGCCCTGGACATCGAGGACATCCACCTGGAGTCCGTCCAGTTCGTGCAGTACACCCAGCCCGCGCCGGCGCCGCACCTGCCCGAACAGGCCGTGGCGTCCCGCTCGTACGCCCCACTGCAGGCGCAGTCGCAGACCCCTGCCATCCAGCTGACCTGGATCGCCCTCAAGCTCGACCCGGAGCTGTGCTCGGAGGCCATCGAGGCCCGCGGCGGCGGTCTGGAGGGCGCCAAGCGTTCGCTGCTGCGCGCCGCGGACCAGCTCGTCAGCCGGCTGACCGCGCACGGCGTGCGGGCCAGGGTGCTCAACGAGCGCGAGGTCACGGCCTCGATCGGCACGGCCGTGTGCGTCAGCCCGCGGGCGGCCAACGGCGCGATGGGCCGCGACGGCCGGGCGGTCCGGCGTACCCAGGAGACCACCCGGGCGATGCGCTGCGACGACCGCTGGCACTCCACGTACTGGATCGGCCGGTGGCCCCAACTGGGCCAGGGCGGCGCGCCGTTGGCGGCCGTCACCCAGCTGCTGACCAGCACCAGGGCGATGGCCAGCACGTTCGCGCTGACCGCCACGCACGGCGGCGGCCGCGCCCCGGCGATCTCGGGTTACATCCGCCTCTCCACCCGCAGCGAGAACGAACTCTCCGCCGCTCAGGACGAGTTGGAGCGCCGTTCCGGTTCCGCGAAGGTCGGGCTGGTCCGCCTCGACCGTGAACAGCTGCCCGGCCTGCTGGCCACGCTCCCCCTCGGAGGTACCCGCTGATGGCCTCGCCCACGTATCAGCCCCGCGTCAACACCAGCAGCGACGGCTGGCGCAATCCCCCCTTGTCGGCAGGCGTCAGTGGCGGTGACGGCCGCCGGCTGTCGCACCAGCCGCGTCCGGAGGAGGAGCAGAACGGGCCGTCCGGGCCCAGGCCCCGGCCCGGTTACGGCCTGCGCGGCCCGCGGCGCAGCCCGCATGTGCTGACCGCCGAGTCGCTGGCCGCGCTGACCCTGCCGGTCGGCGACGACGGCGTGATCATCGGCATCGACCCGCAGAACCAGCCCGCCGTGCTCAGCCTGCTGCGCCCGACCCCGCTGGAGGTCGTCCTCGTCGGCAGCATGTGGATGGCGCAGGTGCTGGCGCTGCGTACGGTCGCCACCGGCGCCCGGGTCGCGGTCGAGACCGCCCGGCCGCCCGCCTGGGGCCAGATGGCGCAGAGCGCCGGCGGTGGCCAGCAGTGCGTGTCCGTCCATGACGTCCGCCAGATCGCGCCCCAGGGGCCGTCGGTTTCCAGCCCCGTGCTGGTCGTACGGGACATGGGTGCGCGGCCGCCGCGCAATCAGCTCGCCCCGAGCCCCTGGCAGTCGGTGCTGACCGTGCTGCCGTTCCTCGGGCCGCGGTCGCCGCAGATGCTCAGCCGTGCCGACCTCGTCGGCCTGCAGCGGCTGTCGCCCGAGGAGGCGGAGGTCGTGACGCGCATCATGCGGCTGCCGGAGCAGGTCGGCGCGGTGCTGCCGACGCTCAGCGACAACGCCATGCTGTGGTGCCGTCGTGACGGTGGTCACCAATTCGTCATGACGCAGCCCACGGAGGCGGAGACCAACCTGCTGGGCGGCCCGCGCCGGATGGACTGATACCTGAACAACCACCTTCGGCACGGCCGCACGGGCGCATCCACAGGCGTAATCGCCGGGTGCGCCCGTAGGTGTGCCGAAGGGCTTGAAGACGACATGGCACCGACTGCCGTTATGGGCCGACTCTTGATTAGGCTGTGTGGGAGAGCCGCAGGAGCACAGCGCGACGGCAGTCGATACGGGGATGGAGACAGTTAGTGTTGGCGCAACCCCGGGTGGTGTGTTCCGACTTCCGCTACACCCGAACGATCCGCCTGTATCCGGTCCTGCCGTTCAGGTGCGTTGCAGTACACCAGGAGGCACAGTGAACGAGCAGGAGGCTTTCCGTCCGGACGGAAACGATCCTGACGACGACCAGTCCGAGTTCGACCTGACCGGCGAGTTCAAGATCGACTTTGCCGCGCCGGCCTGGTACGCGAGCAACGACACCAGTGGTGGCGGCACCGGTGCCGCGGCCTCTCCCGCGGCTTCTCCTGCGCCTTCGCCCACCACTTCGCCCGCCACGGCGCCGCCCGGTCCCCCGACCGGTCAGCCGCTTGCCGGGCCGTCCCAGGGCGCACCGGTGCCGGGCCTGCCGCAGCAGGGCGCACCGGCCGTGGACGCCGCACCGCCCGGTTTCCCGACGTTGCGGCCGCAGGGCGCGGACGGCGCCGCTCCGGCCGCCGCCGCGCCGGAGGCTGCCGCGGAACCCACGCCGGCCGCGAACGACGCGTCCGACGGCGGCAACAAGCGTTCCGGTACGGGCGTCGACCCGTCGGCCTCCCTCTGGGACGACGACGATGACGACACCGAGCCGGAGGCCGCGGCGACGCCCGGGACGGAGCACGCGGCCGCCGCCCAGGCACCGCAACCGGAGGCCGTGGCCCCCAACTCCCCGGCCGAGGGCGCCGCCCAGGCCGCGGAGGCCGCTCCCCCGGCCCAGCAGGCCCCGCCCGCCCAGCCGGTCCAGCCCGCTCCCGACGCCGCCGCTCAGGGCGCGCAGGCGGGCCAGTCGCCGGTGCCGCAGCAGGCGCAGCCGCATGGCGCACCCGTACAGGGCGCAGGAGCGCAGGGCGCAGGCGCACAGGGACAGCCGCAAGCTCAGCAGGGTCAGCAGGGTCAGCACGGTCAGCCCCAGCAGGGCGGGCCGCAGGGTGCTCCGCAGCAGCAGGGTGTGCCGCAGCAGGGCGCTCCGTGGGGCGCCGCGACGGACGGTCAGCAGCAGGGCGTCCCGGGCCAGGCCGTGCCCGGCCAGGGCGTCCCCGGCCAGGGTGGACTGCCGCCGCTGCCGCCGGAGTTCCAGCCGGCCGACCCGCGCATGGCCCAGGCCCAGGCCGGTCAGCAGCAGCCGGCCCAGCAGGGCCAGCAGCCGCAGCAGGGCGTGCCCCCGCAGGGCCAGCAGCAGGCCGGATACGACCCGCACCAGGCGGCCCAGCAGGCGGCCCAGGCACAGCAGCAGCATCCGCAGGCCGGTTACCCGCAGCAGGCCCAGCCCCAGCAGGCCGGTTACCCCCAGCAGGGCCAGCCCGCGCAGCAGCAGGGCGCCTACGGCTATCCGCAGCCCGCGTACGGTTACCCGCAGCAGGGCCAGCCGCAGCAGCACCCCAACGCGGCCGCGCAGCAACCCGCTTACGGCTACCCGCAGACCGCGGCCCAGGGCTACCCCCAGCAGGGCCAGCAGCAGGCCGGGTACGACCCGCACCAGGCGGCCCAGCAGGCGGCCCAGGCGCAGCAGGCCGCCCAGGCACAGCAGCAGGCACACCAAGCCCAGCAAGCTCAGCACCAGGCCCAACAGGCGCAGCAGCATGCCCAGCAGGCTCAGCAGCAAGGGCAGCAGGGCCAGCAGACGCCGTATCAGCCGCTGCCCGGTCAGCAGGCGGATCCCAACGCCGCGGCGAACTACGCGACGTACTCGCAGCCCGGTCAGCAGCAGCCGCAGCGGGCGGCTCCCGGTGCTCCGCTCGGTTACAGCGCGGCGGTCGAGCTGACCTCCGACCGGCTGCTGCGCAACCAGCCCAAGAAGCGCAAGCCGGGCGCCAACGCGCAGCCGTCGAAGTTCAAGCTGGGCGCGAAGAAGGAGCAGGAGGAACGGCAGCGCAAGCTGGAGCTGATCCGTACGCCGGTGATGTCCTGCTACCGGATCGCGGTGATCAGCCTCAAGGGCGGCGTCGGCAAGACGACGACCACCACGGCGCTGGGCTCCACGCTCGCCTCCGAGCGGCAGGACAAGATCCTCGCGATCGACGCCAACCCGGACGCCGGCACGCTCGGCCGACGGGTACGCCGCGAGACCGGTGCGACCATCCGTGACCTGGTGCAGTCGATCCCGCATCTGCACAGCTACATGGACATCCGCCGGTTCACCTCGCAGGCCCCGTCGGGTCTGGAGATCCTCGCCAACGACGTCGACCCGGCCGTCTCGACGACCTTCAACGACGACGACTACCGGCGGGCGATCGACGTCCTCGGCAAGCAGTACCCGATCATCCTCACCGACTCGGGTACCGGTCTGCTCTACAGCGCGATGCGTGGAGTCCTCGACCTCGCCGACCAGTTGATCATCATCTCCACCCCGTCCGTGGACGGTGCGAGCAGTGCCAGTACGACCCTGGACTGGCTCTCCGCGCACGGCTACGCCGACCTGGTGCAGCGCGGCATCACGGTCATCTCCGGTGTGCGCGAGACCGGCAAGATGATCAAGATCGACGACATCGTGTCGCACTTCGAGACCCGTTGCCGCGGCGTGGTGGTCGTCCCCTTCGACGAGCATCTCGCCGCCGGTGCCGAGGTCGACCTCGACATGATGCGGCCCAAGACGCGCGAGGCGTACTTCAACCTCTCCGCCCTGGTGGCCGAGGACTTCGCGCGGGCCCAGCAGGCGCAGGGGATGTACCCGCAGCAGCAGATGGGCGGCGACCCGTACGCCCAGCAACAGCAGCAGTACGCCGCCCAGCAGGGCCACCCGCAGCAGGCGCAGCCGCAACAGCACCCGCAGCAGGGCCAACCGCCGGCCGGCTACCCGCCGCAGCAGGGCGGCTGGACCCAGCAGCCCGCCCAGCCGCCGGCCCACTGGCAGCAGCAACAGCCGGCCCCGGACGCCCCCCAGCCGGACCAGTCCGGCCTGGCCCCCGGCTGGCAGCAGCAGCCGCCTCCGCAGTAGCGCGCGTATCGCTCTGCGCGCAGGGTAGAGCGAGCGATACGGGTCGGGCCCGGCACCTTGTTGGTGCCGGGCCCGACCCGTTTGCCATACCGGGCTGCCGGTCCGGCATGCGATGCCGGGCTGCTCCGTGGACGTCGTGAACGTCGCGAGCGTTGCGAACGTCGTGACTGTTGTGAGCGTAGTGAAGGTCATGCGCGTCGCGCGGGCTGCGACCCCGCGGAAGCCGTCACGCCCATACCGCACACCGACCCGAACGAGTGAACCATTCCCGGCCGAACTCCGCCTGCTTCCAGCCGAATTGGCGTGCGCCGCCGCGCTGCAGGGAAGCCCTGCAGGGAGCACCACACCCGCCCGGACACGGCACCCGCAGACTGTCACCGGGCCCCGGAACACGTACCCGCAGCCCTACCGCCCGGCCACGGAACACGCCACCCACAGCACCCACCGGCCACGGAACGCGCCCCCGCAGCACTACCACCCGGCCCCGGCAACACGGCACCCGCAGCACTACACCCGCCCACCCCCCGAAGGGGGGTGGGCGGCGGGGAAAAAAGGTGGTTCGGCGGAAAAGGTGCGGCGGAAAACGCGACGGGGAAGGCTTGCGTCGGCCGGGGGGACCTCCGGCATCGGCCGGGGGGGGACCTCCGTAGGCGGGGGTCTGCCGCGGCGAGCGCTCAAGCTTCAACCGGCCGCGGCGCCAAGGCCCGTCGGTCAGCCGGCGTCGGCGATGAGGCCGCGGGCCAGTTTCACATCGACCGCCATCCGGTCCAGCAGGGCGTCGAGGGTGTCGAACTTCTCCTGGCCGCGGATGTAGGCGAGGAAGTCCACCCCCACGTGCAGCCCGTACAGGTCCAGCCCGACGCGGTCGATCGCGTACGCCTCGACCGTGCGCACCTTGCCGTCGAACTGCGGGTTGGTGCCGACCGAGATGGCCGCCGGCATCGCCTCGCCCTCGACCTGCAGCAGCCCCGCGTAGACGCCGTCGGCCGGGATCGCCGTGTGCGGCAGGGTTTCGACGTTGGCCGTCGGGAAACCCAACTCACGGCCGCGCTGGGCACCGCGGACGACGACGCCCTCGACGCGGTGCGGCCGCCCCAGGACCTCCCGCGCCCCGGTCACATCGCCCTCGGCGACCAGCCGACGGGCGAGCGTGGAGGAGAACGGCTCGCCGCCGCCCGCCTCCCCGCGCTCGAAGAGGTCGACGACCTCGACGGTGTAGTCGTAGGTGGTCCCGAGTTCGGCGAGGGCCTCGACGTTGCCGGTCGCCTTGTGGCCGAATCGGAAGTTGGGTCCCTCGACGACGACCTGCGCGTGCAGCTTGTCGACCAGCACCTTGACCACGAAGTCGGCCGGCGACAGCTTCGAGAACTCCTTGGTGAACGGCAGCACCAGGACCGCGTCCACACCCAGCTCGGTCATCAGCTCCGCACGCCGGTGGTGCGGAGCCAGCAGCGGCGGGTGGGTCCCGGGCCGTACGACCTCGCTAGGGTGCGGGTCGAAGGTGACGACCACCGCCGGGATCCCCAGCTCACGGGCGCGCGCGACGGCCTTGCCGATGATCAGTTGGTGGCCGCGGTGCACACCGTCGTACGAGCCGATGGTGACGACGCTGCGTCCCCAACCCTCGGGGATGTCCTCCAAGCCACGCCAGCGCTGCACTCTGCCCGCTCCTCGCCCGAACTCTTGTCAGTCCACTGCGCCACGTCGGCATGGCGCAGGTCTAAGACTGCCATGCCCCGGGTGGTGCTTCGCGCGAAGGGTCACCGGCGACCGCCCGGTGGATCTTCAATGCAGCACCACACCGGCTCCGCCCCGGGCCGGGTACCCGGTCTCCGTCCCACGGACACCTGACCGCGAACGCCCCACCGCGGGGTGCCCGACCTTGGCTGTCTGCGGACGACGCGGCTACCTGCGGCGGCATCCGACTAACGGACCGGTATCTGCGCCCCGGCCCCGGCCCCGGCCCCGCCCACCGGCCCCCGTCACCCCTCACCCGTCACCCCTCACCCCTCACCCGTCCCCCGTCACCCGCCCAGACTCCCGGCCGCTGTCGTACGGGCGCGGGCTCCCCTCGCCGCGGCGGTCCCCGCCGGATCCGCCGCCCCTCCCCGGAGCCTGCGGGCGAAGCCGGGCAGTCGGCGGCCCAGCTCCGCCAGCTGCCGTTCGAAGCCGGCCGCGCCGCCCGGCGTACGGGCCAGCAGCGCGCCGGTGCGCCGCACCAGGTCACGGGTGCGCTCCGCGGGCCGCCGTGCGCAGCCCTCGGCGGCAGCCCGGAGCAGCGCTTCGAGGACGCTGGTGCCGGCGGCGGCGCCGTGCTCGCCCTGACCCAAGCCGTACGGGCCCCTCTCCTGTTCCTCCTGCGCCAGCAGGGCCTCCAGCAGGTCACCACGCAGTGCCTCCGAGGCGCCGGAACCGCCCGCCGCCAGTACGTCGGCCAGTGCGCACCGGACCGGCGCCGCGCAGTCGGTGATCAGCTCACCGACGAACGGACGCAGCGCGGCGCGGGCGGCCGGTCCGCGCTCCAGGCGATGGGCGACGAATTCCGCGACCGGGCGCGCGGCGCGGTCCGGGCGGTGCCGGGCGTAGTCACGGACGAGCGAGGCGGCACGGGCGGCGGTCCCGGGCGCGTCGAGCCCGGCGAGCAGCCGCAGCAGGGCCGCGGCGACCGGTGGCCCTTCGCCCCCGACGAGCCGGGCCCGGAAGGCGGCCAGCACCGGCACGGGGTGCTCGGCCAGCGCACCCGCGAACGCCGTGGGCGGCAGCTGCGGGTCTCCCGCGACGAAGCGGGCCAGCGCCCGGGCCAGGTAGCGGGGGCGGCTGACCGGGTCGCCCACCAGGAGCGCCAGCGCCGAACCGGTACAGGGTTCGTCGAGCGGGCCGTCGAGTAGCTCCCCCTTCGCTCCCTCCTTCGCTTCGCCCCCCGGTTCGGACCGCATCTCGTACGCCGTGCCCGGTGGCCCGGAGAGCAGGTCGAGGGCCGCCTGACGGAGCAGGGCACGGTCGGCCTCGGTACGGGCGTGGGGCGCGGCGCGCAGGCCGTAGGACGCGGCGGCCGCCCGGCGGCGGGGGGAGGGGTCGTGGGCCCAGCGGGCGACGGCCCGGCAGACCGTCGACGGCTCGTCCTCGGCGAGCGCGCCGAGCAGCTCGTCCCCCCTGGGGTTCGCGGTGGCCACCAGCGCCTCGGTGAGCGCGTCGGGTGCCCGCCGGCGGTGGGCGTACAGCAGGGCCTGCGCGGCGGCCGCCACGGTGATCTCGCGCGGCGCCGGTGTGGAAGGGGCCAGCAGGGGCGTTGCGTCGGGCGGCAACGGCGTGGAAGCCCGGGGCGGGGGTACGGGGCCGTGGGCCGGACGGTTCGACAGTCCCGCGCCCAGGAGGCGGGTGTCGTCGAACCACGAGCAGAGGAGGGGCTGGACGCGCTGCGGATCGGCGCGGAGCATCCCCGCCGCGGCGTCCAGAAAACGCGCCGGTGGGCCCACCGCTCCGTCGGCCACCCGCCCGTCCGCCGGCACCAGCCGCCGCAGCAGGTCCAGCCGGTCCTTGTCCGCCAGTGCCAGCCGCTCCCAGAACCACGGCCCGAACGCGTCCAGTCCGGTGTGCGCGAATCCGCCCGCGCGCAGCGACCGTTCGGTGATCCGGTCGGCCAGCAGCCGCAGCACGCCGGTGTACGGCCCGGCGTCGGGGAGCTCGAGCAGGACGCCGGCCAGCAGCTGCCGGGCCCACCGGGGGCCACCCACGGGCCGTGACGCCGCAACCGCGGCCCCCTCACCCAACGCACCCGGCCCCGGCCCCCGCCACGGCTCCGACTCCGACTCCGGCTCGCCCCCCAGGACAGTCGGCCCCGCGCCTTCGACCGGAACGTCCGGCGCCGGCCCGTCGCAAGAGTCGCAGTCCCAAGAACCGCAGACCCAAGAGCCGCCATCCCCGGAGTCACCGCCCCCGGAGTCACCGCCGCACGTAAGGAGCGGAGGCTGCGGCACGTCCTCCCGCGGGGCCGGGAGCAAGCCGCCCCCATGGGACGCCCCAAGCAGACCCTCCCCGTCCGCCGCTACCGTCGCTGTCGCCGCCGCCGTAGCCGTCGCCGTCGCCGTCGGCACCAACTCCGCCAGCCGGAAGGCAAGTTGGACCCGCCCCGCCTGGCGGGCGAGCCGGAGGAGGGCCTCCACGACCGGGGCGGGGCGGTGGCCGGGGACGGTCAGCAGGTCGAGATCGACGTGGGCGCCCTGCAGCCATTCGCCGAACTCGTCGTGGGCGAAGCGGTATCCGGGGCCGGCCGGCACCAGCAGCCCCTCGGCGAGCACCGCGGCGGACCAGCCGGCCCGGACCGGGAAGACCTCCTCGAAGGACGGACGGTCCAACGCGCCCTCCACGGAAGCGAGGCAGCGGCGGGCGGCCTCGTGCACCTGGCCGGCGACCTGGGCGGCCAGCCTGCGCACCGCGGCGCCACGCGGCGCGGGCCGGTACCCGGCGGCGATGCGTACGGCGATCCGTAGCGACATCAGGTCCAGGTAGGCGTCGAAGACCTGGTGACGGTCCGGTGCGCCGAGCAATTCCCCGGCCGACGCACCACCCGGCTCCCCGGCCCCGCGTCCCGCCCCGGCCCGGCCTCCTCCCCCGCCCAGCTCCTCCCGTACCTCTGCCAGCAGCCGGAGCGTCAGCGGGTGGCGGGCGTCCGGGGCGGCGGGGGCGCCGGGCGGCAGGCCGTAGCGTTCCCGGGCGCGCTCGGCCGCCCTCTTGGGGAGGTCGCCGATCGCCACGCAGGCGGGGAGGGCGGGCACCGCACCGCCCGGCTGCGGCCGGTGCAGCAGCCCCGGCGGGAAGAGCGCTCCGGCTCGTTCCCAGTAGGCGGGGCGGCAGGCGATGACCAGCTGGACGCGGGCGGTGCGCAGCCAGTGGACCGTCGCGGCGGTCCACTCGGCCAGCCGCTCGTGCCGGGCCAGGGCCGCCGGCATCTCCTCCGGGCCGTCGAGGAGCACCAGCAGCGGTCGGCCGGTGCCGGCGGCGAGGGCGGCGACGGTCTCGGGGGTGGCGTCCGTCGGGTCGCCCGCCGTACGTCCCGAGCTGACGAGGGTCCGGCCCGCGGAGCGCAGCGCGCGCCCCACCGCGGTGCGCAGGCCCTCGTCGCCGGCCCGCAGATCGGCGCCGCGCAGCCGGACGGTGGGGGCCGGCAGCCCGCCGGCCGCCCGGCGCGCCGCCAGCCGGGCCAGCTCCGTGCTCCGCCCGGTGCCCGGGCCGCCCACCAGAGCCAGCACCTGCGCCCCGGACGCCCCGGACGGCGCCGTCGCCGTGAAGCGGGTCAACTCCCCCTGCACTTCGGGACGTTCGACCGGTTCGGGGCCCGGCCCGGCGGCGGACGGGCTCGCGGAGAGGGCGGTGAGCCGCAGCACCCCGGCGGGGTTCAGTTCGCTGCCGTACGCGGGGACGGTCGCCGCGTTGCGCGCCAGAAGGGCGGCCAGCGGGCCGCTGGGTGCGGCCTCGGCGACCGCGCGCAGCGGGACGGCGAGGCCGCCGGCCCGACGGCCGGCGTGCAGTGCGCTGCCGAGGACGCCGAGCACCACACCGGTCCGGCCGTCGAGCACCGGCCCGCCGATCGCGGGCCCGCCCAGCCGCAGGGCCTCCCGGCCGCCCGCGCAGAGTGCCAGCTCCAGGATGTGGTCGAGCTGGTGGACGCGGTCGCCGACGGTGTACGTGACGCCGGAGGCGGGGCCGACGACCGTGCCGTCCAGCCAGCCGCCCGTCCAGAGCCGGGCCGGGGCGCCGGCGTCCGGCCGGGCCGTGCCGATCGGCAGGGGGCGGAGCCGGTCCGGGCGGAAGCCGGTGGTCCGGATGAGCGCGAGCCCGCTTCCGGGGAGGGGGGTGACGGCGCTCGGCTCCACCGGGCGGTTCCAGGCGGTGGCCGCCCCGCCGGTGGCCGTGACCGGCCGCATGGGCTGGAGGGCCAGTCCGTCCGCGCCGTCCACCGCCTCGTGGCTGGTGACCACCGTGCCCTCGTGGTCCGCGAGGAATCCCGTTCCGCGCGTGTGACCTGCCCGATCGCGGATCCGCACCAGTGCGGTGTCCGCATCGGCATCCAGCAACGCCATTGCCGATCCTTCCCGCCGGTACCGTCCTTGGAACGGTAAGCAGGCCGTGATCGTCCTGGCGGGGTGTGCGGCGAACGCGCCCCCGTCCGCGCCTTGATTCACTCCGAGCGCCTGACCGAATGAGTGAATGCCCGAGGTGCGCTGGATAGAGATCAAGAGGAGGGGGATGGTGGAGCGCGGACCGGCACCCTGCCTGCCGGGCGGCCCGCGTTCCACCACCCCTCCGGAAGCCGGGTTTCCGGCTCTCCCGGATACCGGGATTTCCGGTCGGCCTCCCAAAGGTCAGATGGCGAAGACCGCCAGGCTCTTGGCCTTCCCGCCCTGGTTCTCCACCAGCGCCAGGAACCGCCCGTCGGGGCCGAAGGCCGCGACCGGCCCGTCGGCCTCGAAGCGCGGCATCGCGATCCGCGCGCCGTTGAGCAGCAGCCGGGCCTGCGCCTCGGTGACGTCCCAGCGGGTGAAGGCCGCGTCCGCCGCCTCACCGACCGGCATGATCGGCAGTCCGCCGCCCTCGGGGGCGTCCACCGCCGCCTGCAGCTGCTCCAGGGTCTGCGCCCGGTCCAGCTTGTACGGCCCGACGCGGGTGCGGCGCAGCGCGGTCAGATGGCCGCCGACGCCGAGCCCGGCGCCCAGGTCACGGGCCAGGGCGCGGATGTACGTACCGGAGGAGCACTCGACGGAGACCAGCAGGTCGGTCACCGGCGTGCCGTCGTCCGCCTCGGTCTCGTGCGCGGAGTGCACCACGAACGAGGAGACGGTGACCGGGCGGGCCGGGATCTCGACGTCCTCGCCCTCGCGCACCCGGGAGTACGACCGCTTGCCGTTGATCTTGATGGCGCTGACCTTGGACGGCACCTGCATGATCGCGCCGGACAGCCGTGCGACCCCGGCGTCGATGTCCTCGCGGGCGAGGCCGTGCGCCGCCTTGGACGCGGTGATCTCGCCCTCGGCGTCATCGGTGACCGTGGTCTGGCCCAGCCTGATGGTGCCGACGTACTCCTTCTCCGTCAGCGCCAGGTGGCCGAGGAGCTTGGTGGCCCGCTCCAGGCCGAGGACGAGCACGCCGGTGGCCATCGGGTCGAGGGTGCCGGCATGGCCGACCCTGCGGGTGCGGGCCATACCGCGCATCTTCGCCACCACGTCGTGCGAAGTGAAGCCGGCCGGCTTGTCGACGATGATCAGTCCCGCCCGTCGCCCACCACCGCCCTTGCCGGAGAGCGCTGCGCGCCCGCCCCCTTCGATGGGCTTGTTGCTCTCACGCTTCATTCTTACGCGGTGCCCTCGTCATCCTCGTCGTCGCCGGGCTTGCGGTACGGATCGGCCTCGCCGGCGTACTTGGCGCCCGAGGAGGCCTCCCGGACCTTGGCGTCCGAGGCCCGTGCCTTGTCGAGGAGGTCCTCGATGGTCTTGGCGTTCTCCGGCAGGGCGTCCGCGACGAACGCCAGGGTCGGCGTGAACTTCGTGCCGGCCGCGGCACCGACCGCGGAGCGCAGCATGCCCTTGGCGCTCTCCAGCCCGGCGGCGGCGCTGGCCCGGTCCTCGTCATCGCCGTAGACCGTGTAGAAGACCGTAGCCTCCCGCAGGTCGCCGGTGACCCGGGTGTCCGTGATGGTCACGTGTGAGCCGAGCCGCGGGTCCTTGATGCCGCGCTGCAGCTTCTGGGCGACCACCTCCCGGATGAGGTCCGCCAGCTTCTTCGCCCGCGCATTGTCGGCCACTGGTCCGTCTCCTTCTTGTCTTCCACAATTGTGCTTCCACCGGCGGCGACCTGCCCCGTCATCAGGTCAGTCGTCGTCGCCGTGCAGCCGTCGGCGTACCGACAGCAGCTCCACTTCGGGCCGTGCGGCGACCAGGCGCTCGCAGCGGTCCATGACATCGGTGAGGTGCCCGACGTCCCCGGACACCACCGCCAGGCCGATGGTGGCCCTGCGGTACAGATCCTGGTCCCCGACCTCCGCCACGCTCACCGCGAATTTGCGGTGGAGTTCGGAGACGATCGGGCGGACGACGGAGCGCTTCTCCTTCAGCGACCGTACGTCGCCGAGAAGCAGGTCGAAGGACAACGTCCCTACGTACATGCAAGCCGGGTCAAGCCACCCGTGGGGCCTTGGGGGCACCGCCCGGCATGGGCCGGGGGTGTGCGTGTCAGTTCGAACCGTACACGCAACGGCCGGGGCCGATCGACGGAGTTTCTTCCGCCGACCGGCCCCGAAAGGTCGCTGCGTGATCAGCCGCGGGGCTTCTCGCGCATCTCGTACGTCGCGATGACGTCGTCGACCTTGATGTCGTTGAAGTTCCCGAGGTTGATACCGCCCTCGAAGCCTTCGCGGATCTCGGTGACGTCGTCCTTGAAGCGACGCAGACCGTCGATGTTGAGGTTCTCCGCGACCACCTTGCCGTCGCGGATGAGGCGCGCCTTGGTGTTGCGCTTGACCTCGCCGGAGCGGATGAGAACACCCGCGATGTTGCCCAGCTTGGACGACTTGAAGACCTCGCGGATCTCCGCCGTACCGAGCTCGACCTCTTCGTACTCCGGCTTGAGCATGCCCTTGAGGGCCGCCTCGATCTCCTCGATCGCCTGGTAGATGACCGAGTAGTACCGGACGTCGACGCCCTCGCGCTCGGCCATCTGCGTGGCGCGGCCCTCGGCCCGCACGTTGAAGCCGATGACGATCGCGTCGGAGCCGGACGCCAGGTTGATGTCGGTCTCCGTGACCGCACCGACGCCGCGGTGCAGCACCCGGATGTCGACCTCTTCGCCGACGTCGAGCTGGAGCAGCGAGGACTCCAGGGCCTCGACGGAACCAGAAGCGTCACCCTTGATGATGAGGTTGAGCTGCTGGACCTCGCCGGCCTTGAGCACCTTGTCCAGGTCCTCAAGGGAGACCCGGCGGGTGCGCTTGGCGAAGGCCGCGTTGCGCTCGCGCGCCGCGCGCTTCTCGGCGATCTGGCGGGCCGTGCGGTCCTCGTCGACGACCAGGAAGTTGTCGCCGGCGCCCGGGACGTTGGTCAGACCCAGGACCAGGACGGGGGTCGACGGACCCGCTTCCTCGACGTTGTTGCCCTTGTCGTCGAACATCGCACGGACCCGGCCGTACGCGTCACCGGCGACCATCGTGTCACCGACGCGGAGGGTACCGCGCTGGACGAGGACGGTGGCGACGGCGCCGCGACCGCGGTCGAGGTGGGCCTCGATCGCAATACCCTGCGCGTCCTGCTCCGCGTTGGCCCGCAGGTCGAGCGCGGCGTCCGCGGTCAGGACCACGGCCTCCAGCAGGTTCTCGATGTGCAGACCCTGCTTGGCGGAGATGTCGACGAACATGGTGTCGCCGCCGTACTCCTCGGCCACCAGGCCGTACTCGGTCAGCTGACCGCGCACCTTGGTCGGGTCGGCACCCTCGACGTCGATCTTGTTGACCGCGACCACGATCGGCACGTCGGCCGCCTTGGCGTGGTTCAGGGCCTCGATCGTCTGCGGCATGACACCGTCGTTGGCCGCCACCACGAGGATCGCGATGTCGGTCGACTTGGCACCACGGGCACGCATGGCGGTGAACGCCTCGTGACCGGGGGTGTCGATGAAGGTGATGCGCCGCTCTTCGTCGTTGACCTCGGTCGCGACCTGGTAGGCACCGATGTGCTGGGTGATGCCGCCGGCCTCGCCCGCGATGACGTTCGTCTTGCGGATCGCGTCGAGCAGTCGGGTCTTACCGTGGTCGACGTGACCCATGACGGTCACCACCGGCGGACGGGAGACGAGCATCTCCTCGCCGCCCTCGTTCTCGCCGAACTCGATGTCGAAGGACTCGAGCAGCTCGCGGTCCTCCTCCTCCGGGCTGACGATCTCGACGACGTAGTTCATCTCGTCGGCGAGCAGCTGCAGCGTCTCGTCGGAGACCGACTGCGTGGCCGTGACCATCTCGCCCAGGTTGAGCATGACCTGGACCAGCGACGCCGGGTTGGCGTTGATCTTCTCGGCGAAGTCCGTCAGCGAGGCACCGCGCGACAGGCGAACCGTCGCGCCGTTGCCGCGCGGCAGCATGATGCCGCCGACCGACGGGGCCTGCATGGCCTCGTACTCCTGACGGCGCTGCCGCTTCGACTTGCGGCCGCGACGCGCCGGACCGCCGGGACGGCCGAACGCACCCTGCGTGCCACCACGGCCACCGGGACCGCCGGGACGGCCGCCGAAGCCGGGACGACCGCCGAAGCCGCCGCCACCGCCGCCGGGGCCACCGCCACCGGGACGACCGGCGAAGCCGCCGCCCGTGCCGGGACGACCGCCGCCGCCACCACCGGGACGACCGGCGAAGCCGCCGCCACCGGGACGACCGCCGCCGCCGGGACGACCGGCACCACCGGGACCGCGACCGCCGCCACCGGGGCCGGGACGCGGGCCGGCAGCCGGACGCTGCGGCATCATGCCCGGGTTCGGGCGGTTACCGCCGCCGCCACCGGGACGCGGGCCGGCGCCGGGCGCCGCACCCTGCGGACGGGGCATACCACCGGGGGTCGGACGCGCGCCGCCCTGGCCCTGGGGACGGGGGCCGCCCTGGCCGCCGCCCTGCGGACGCGGGCCGCCGGGACCACCCTGGCCGCCGGGACGCGGCGCGCCACCGGGACGGGGGGCCTGCGGACGGGCCATGCCCGTGGAGCCACCGGAGGTGAAGGGGTTGTTACCCGGACGCGGGCCGGACGGACGGCCGCCGGGCCGCGCGGCCGGACGCTCGCCACCGGGACGCGGGGCGTTGCCACGGCCCTGACCACCCTGACCGGGACCGGGCGCCGGACGGGCCGGGCGCGGGCCGGGGGTGGCAGCGGGACGGGGGGCCGACGGGGCGGCCGGGGGCGCCTGGAACTCGGGCTGCGCGGGCGCGGCCGGAGCAGGCTTGGGGGCTGCCGGGCGCGCCGGGGTGGGGCGCGGTCCCGGGGCGGGGGTGGTGCTCTTGGGGGCCTCGGGGGCCGGCGCCTCGGAGGCGGCCGGAGCCGGGGCCGCGGGGCCCGGCTTGGGGGCACCCGGCTTCGGGGCAGCAGGACGAGCCGCCTGCGCCGGAGAGGGCGCCGACGGCTTCGCGGGGGCCGACTTGCGCGGCGCCGCGGGCTTCCCGGCGGCGCGGCCATTGCCACTGCCTGCCTGGAAAGCGTCGGTCAACTTGCGAACAACCGGCGCCTCGATCGTCGAGGACGCCGAACGGACGAATTCACCAAGTTCTTGGAGCTTGGCCATGACGACCTTGCTCTCCACGCCGAACTCCTTGGCGAGTTCGTATACCCGGACCTTAGCCACTTCGCTCCTTCTAGGTCCGGGGTGTCCACCGGACCGTCGCTACTTCATGGGCGTACTCATCGCGTACTCATCGAGTGCTCATCGCAATCTCGACCTACTTCCGACTCGCGAGGTACCTGACCGCACGGTTTTCCGTGCGCTGTGCGTTCTTGCTGTGCGGTGTTGCAGTGGGCGGCTTCAACCGGCGTGCCGTTCGAGGAACCGACGCACATCCGTCGTGTCGAACGGCCCCCGGCCCCGAAAGGCCCGGGGAAACGCCCGGCGGCGGACCGCCAGGTCGAGGCAGACCAGTGTCGGATGCACGTATGCACCCCGGCCGGGCAGCGTACCGCGAGGATCAGGGGCACACTCGCCCTCGATCTCCACGATGCGCAGCAAATCGCCCTTGGCCGTCCGCTCCCGGCATCCCAGACATGTGCGCTCAGGGCATGCGCGGGCATGCGTCCGGCCAGACACTGCTTAAGTCTACCTCCCCGCGTCGACCGCACCCCGATGGGGTAAGGGCCGAACGGTTGCTCAGAATTCCCGTCGGAGGGCCGCGGCGCCACCAATTTTTGCGTGGGCCGCGGCTCCGGCGGCTACGACGTGTGATCCCCGGCGTGCGATGCGTGCTCGGTGTCCGGGCGGATGTCGATCCGCCATCCGGTGAGCCGGGCCGCCAGACGGGCGTTCTGCCCTTCCTTGCCGATGGCCAGTGACAGCTGGTAATCGGGGACGGTGACCCGGGCGGAGCGCGCCGCCAGGTCCACGACCTCGACCTTGCTGACCCGGGCCGGCGACAACGCGTTGGCGACCAGGTCGGCGGGGTCGTCCGACCAGTCCACGATGTCGATCTTCTCGCCGTTGAGCTCGGCCATCACGGCCCGCACCCGCCCGCCCATGGGGCCGATGCACGCACCCTTGGCGTTCAGCCCCGACCGCGTCGAGCGCACGGCGATCTTCGTACGGTGCCCGGCCTCGCGGGCGATGGCGGCGATCTCCACCGAACCGTCCGCGATCTCCGGCACCTCCATGGCGAAGAGCTTCTTCACCAGGTTGGGGTGGGTGCGCGACAGCGTCACCGACGGGCCGCGCACGCCCTTGACCACCCGGACGACGTACGACCGCAGCCGGGTGCCGTGGGCGTACTCCTCACCGGGGACCTGCTCCTGCACCGGCAGGATGGCCTCCAGCTTGCCGATGTCGACCAGGACGTTCTTGGGGTCCTTGCCCTGCTGGACGACGCCGGTGACGACGTCGCCCTCCCGCCCGGCGTACTCGCCGAACGTGATCTCCTCCTCGGCGTCCCGCAGCCGCTGCAGGATGACCTGCTTGGCGGTGGTCGCCGCGATCCGCCCGAAGCCGGACGGGGTGTCGTCGAACTCGCGCGGCTCGGCACCCTCCTCCAGGTCCTCGGGGTCCTCCTTCGCCCACACCGTCACATGGCCGGTGTTGCGGTCCAGCTCCACCCGCGCCCGCCGGCGGCTGCCCTCGGTGCGGTGGTAAGCGATGAGGAGGGCCGACTCGATCGCCTCGACCAGCAGGTCGAACGAGATCTCCTTCTCCCGCACCAGCCCCCGCAGGGCACTCATGTCGATGTCCACGGCTACGCCTCCTCCTTGTTCTCGTCGTACTCGTCGTTCTCGTCGATCTTCTCTTCGGGCTGCGCGTCGCGCTTGCCCGCCGTCTCGGGCTTCTCGGGCTTCCGGCTGAATTCCAGCTCGACGCGCGCCTTGGCGATCTCGTCGAACGAGACCCGGCGGGCCGTCGGCTTGCGCCCCTTCACGCCCGGCACCTCCAGATCGAGGCCGTCGTCGTCGACGCCGGTGATCCGGGCGATCAGCTCCCCGGACCCTGCGGCTTCGGTGAGTTGGGCCTTGATGAGGCGGCCGAGGGCGCGGCGGTAGTGGCGCAGCTCGGTCAGCGGGCGGTCGGCGCCCGGGGAGGTCACCTCAAGGGTGTAGGGCGCGCCGCCCATCACGTCGGTGTCGTCCAGGACCACGGACGCCTCGCGGCTCAGCTCGGCGCACTCGTCCAGCTGGACGCCCTCGTCGGAATCGACCACGATCCGCAGCACTCGGCGCTTCCCGGCCGGTGTCACCTCGATCTCTTCCAGATCCAGGTCTCGCGCGGCGACGAGCGGTTCAAGCAGTCCGCGCAGCCTCTCGCTCTGGGTGGTGCTCATCCGGGTGACTCCTCGGCCGCGTGTGCTGTTGTGGGTGGATCGCGTGTCGGATCAAAGCCTATCGGTTCCGGCGGGGTACTGACGATTCGGTGGGTGGTCACGGATACTCTCGCCTGCGGTGATCACGACGGAAGACCCCGGGAAGTGCAACGTGCCGAAAGTGGCGCTCACACGCAGAAGGACCCTGCTGGCCGGCGCCGCCCTGGGGGGCGCGGCGCTGCTCACCGGCTGCTCCGAGGACGTCTCCCCCGACCGGGACGAGCACTCCTCCGCCGCCGACCGGCTGCGCACGGCCGCGGCCCACGACAGTACGGCGCTGCTGGCGCGCTACGACGCGACGCTCGCCGCCCACCCGGCGCTGGAGCCGCGGCTGCGCCCGCTGCGCTCCGAAGTGGCCCGGCACGTCCAGGCGTTCACGACCGGGGACGCCGCCCCCTCCCCCGCCGGCTCCGCCCGCCGGGGCCGTCCGCACAAGGCCGCCGCGCCCCCGGTGCCCGGGGACGAGAAGGCCGCGCAGGGCGCCCTGGCCGCCGCGGAACGCAAGCTCGCCGACAACCGGACCACCGCGCTGCTGACCGCGCCGCCCGAACTGGCCCGGCTGCTCGCCTCGGTGGCCGCGGCCGGCGCGGCGCACGCCTATCTGCTGACGGAGCCGCCCCGATGACCTCCCGGAAGAAGAGCGACGAGCGGAGCGAGGACGGCCGCGCGGAGCTGACCGCCGTGCAGGCGGCGCTGGCCGCCGAGCACGCCGCGGTCTACGGCTACGGCGTGGTCGGCGGCCGGATCTCCCGCGACCGGCGCACCGAGGCACAGGCCGCCTACGACGCCCACCGCGCCCGCCGGGACGCACTGCGCCGCGAGGTGCTGGCGCTGGGCGGCACGCCCGAGGCCGCGGCGGCCGCGTACGAACTGCCGTTCCCGGTGCCCGACCCGGCCGCCGCGGCGCGGCTGGCGGCGGAGCTGGAGGACCGGCTGGCCGCCGTCTACGCGGACCTCGTACGGGCCGGTGGCCGGGCCCGGCGGCGGGAGGCGGCCGCCGCGCTGCGGGAGGCGGCGGTGCGGGCGGTGGGCTGGCGCGGCGGCGGCGTAGCCTTCCCTGGGCTCACGGAGCGGGCTTCGGCCGCCGCTCCGTCCGGCTCCGCGAGCGCGTCCGCGGGCGCGCTCTGAACGACCGGCGGTCACCGCCCCGGAAAGGCCCCAGGAAAGGGACAGCGCAGGCATGGCAACGGCACCCATCGAACCGCCGCAGCGTTTGGTGAGTTCGGTGAGCGGCGACCCGGACAGCCCGGTACGGAAGTGGCTCGACGCGCTGCCGACGCTGGTTCAGCAGCGGCTGGACGACTGGGAGCTGACGCTGGAGCGGGTGCACGCCCCCGGCGGCCGCAGCAGTCTGCTGGCGCTCGTACGGCAGGTGGACGGTACGCCGGCGGCGCTGAAGTTGCCGGTGCCGGGCCGCCGGGCCGGGCACGAGGCGGCGGCGCTCGCGGCCTGGAACGGCTGGGGCGCGGTACGGCTGCTGCGGGCCGACACGGCGAGCGGTGCGCTGTTGCTGGAGCGGTTGCAGAGCGGGGTGTCGCTGCGCTCGCTGCCGGAGGCCAAGGCCCTTCTGGAGGCGGCCGGTACGGTGCGCCGCCTGTGGGTGGAGCCGCCGGCGGACCATCCGTTCGAGACCCTGGCCGGGCGTACCGAGGAGGACGTGGAGGCGCTGGGGACGGTCGGTGGGCTGGCCCGGGCGGCCGGTCCGCTGGTGGCGGAGGCCCAGGAGCTGCGCCGTGGTCTGGCGGCCGCTTCGGAGGAGCAGTTCCTGCTGCACGGGGCGTTCCGCCAGGGCAAGGTGCTGGCCGGTGAGCGGGCGCCGTGGCTGGCGATCGGCCCGTCCCCGGTGGTCGGCGAGCGGGCGTACGACCTGGCGGCGCTGGTGCTGGACCGCTTCGAGGACCTGGTGGCCGGGTCGGGTGCGGCCGCAGCGGTCCGCCGCCGGATGGCCAAGCTGGCCGACTCCCTGGAGGTGGACCGGGACCGGCTGCGCGACTGGACGCTGTTCCGGGCGGTGGACGCCGGGGTGCGGGAGGCGGCCGTGGGCGACCGCCAGCGCGGTGAGCTGCTGCTGGAGTTCGCGGCCTGGCTGTAGCGCAGCCGTACGTGCGCTGCGGCGCCGCCGGTCCCGGGACCGGCGGCGCCGCAGCGGCTTCGTATCAGCAGTGTCCGGCGGCTCAGGCGCTGAGCCGGGCGACGGCCTCCTCGACCGTCAGCTCCTCGCGCTCGCCGGTGCGGCGGTCCTTGACCTCGACCACACCCTCGGCGGCGCGCCGGCCGGCGACCACGATGGTCGGCACGCCCAGCAGTTCGGCGTCGGTGAACTTCACGCCCGGCGAGACCCCGGCCCGGTCGTCGACCAGGACGCGCAGGCCGGCGTCGCCGAGCCGGTCGCCGATCTCCAGCGCGAGCTCGGTCTGCTTGGCCTTGCCCGCCGCGACGACGTGCACATCGGCCGGGGCGACCTCACGGGGCCAGCACAGGCCCTTGTCGTCGTGGGTCTGCTCGGCCAGCGCGGCCACCGCACGGGAGACGCCGATGCCGTACGAGCCCATGGTGACCCGGGCCGGCTTGCCGTTCTGGCCGAGGACGTCGAGCTCGAAGGCGTCCGCGTACTTGCGGCCGAGCTGGAAGATGTGGCCGATCTCGATGGCGCGGTCGATCTTCAGGCCGGTGCCGCACTTCGGGCAGGGGTCGCCGGGCTCGACGACGACCACGTCGAGGTACTCGTCGACCTCGAAGTCGCGTCCGCAGACCACGTTCTTGGCGTGCACGCCTTCCTTGTTGGCGCCGGTGACCCAGGCGGTGCCGGGGGCGACGCGGGGGTCGGCGAGGTAGCGGAACGCCTTGCCGGCCAGGCCCTGCGGACCGACGTAGCCGCGGACCAGGTCCGGGCGGTCGACGAAGTCCTCGGCGGTGACCAGCTCGACGGTGGCCGGCGCGAGGTGCTCGCCGAGCTTGCCCAGGTCCACCTCGCGGTGGCCCGGGACGCCCACCGCGACGATCTCGCCGTCGACCTTGACCAGGAGGTTCTTCAGCGTCGCGGAGGCCGGTACGCCGAGGAACTCGGCGAGCGACTCGATGGTCGGGGTGTCCGGGGTGTCCAGCTCCTCGACGGGGCCGTGCGCGCTGCCGTCGGCCGGCTCGACCTTGACCGTGACGGCCTCGGTGTTGGCGGCGTAGTCGCAGCTCGGGCAGTCGACGAAGGTGTCCTCGCCGGCGGACGCGGGCGCCAGGAACTCCTCGGACGCCGAGCCGCCCATGGCGCCGGAGACGGCGGAGACGATGCGGTAGTCCAGGCCCAGGCGCCGGAAGATCTTCTCGTAGGCCTCGCGGTGCAGTGCGTACGACTGGGCCAGGCCCTCGTCGGTGGTGTCGAAGCTGTACGAGTCCTTCATGTGGAACTCGCGGCCGCGCAGCACGCCGGAGCGGGGGCGGGCCTCGTCGCGGTACTTGATCTGGATCTGGTAGAGGATCACCGGCAGGTCCTTGTAGGACGTGCACTGGTCCTTGACCGTGAGGGTGAAGATCTCTTCGTGGGTGGGGCCGAGGAGGTAGTCGGCGCCCTTGCGGTCCTTGAGGCGGAAGAGCAGGTCGCCGTACTCCTCCCAGCGGCCGCTGGTCTCGTAGGGCTCCTTGGGCAGCAGCGCCGGCAGCAGGACTTCCTGGCCGCCGATGGCGTCCATTTCCTCGCGGACGACGCGGGAGACGTTCTCCAGGACCTTCTTGCCCAGCGGCAGCCACGTCCAGATGCCGGCGGAGGAGCGGCGGACGTACCCGGCGCGGACGAGCAGCTTGTGGCTGGCGGTCTCGGCGTCGGCCGGGTCGTCGCGCAGTGTCTTGATCATCAAGCGGGACATGCGCTGGACCTGTGCGGCGTTGGCCATGGGAGTTTCTCCTGCGTAAGAAAGGTGACTCCCTGGAGGTTAGCTGTAGGGGTGTGTCCCGCGAAAATGCGTTAGCGCTGCGCTGGGCGTTTGCCCCACGTTTTTGGCTGGCCCGCCGCGGGTGTTGTTCGCCGTTGCGCCTGCGGCGGGCTGGGTGTGTGGTGGGTGCGGTGACGGGCCTCCGGCGCCTTGTTCGTGGACTGCTGGCGCTTTACGTCCACGAACAAGGCCCCTCCGGCCCGTCCCCTCCCGTTGGGGGAGTGTGCGGGTGAGTGGGGCGTGCCCTTGGTGTCGGCTGCGGCCGGTCAGGGACGTTTCAGGGGCAAAGGGGCGCCCATGACCGCGTACGGGGTCGGGGCGCTGGGGAAGAGGACGCGGCGGGCCAGGTCGTGGTAGCCGAGGGAGCGGTAGAGCTTGCGGGCGGGGCTCTCTACGTCGATGGCCGAGAGGATGGAGCGGGGTTCGCCGGCTCCGTCGGTGATCCGGGTGATCAGTGCCCGGCCGAGGCCGCGGTGCTGGTAGGCGGGGTGGACGTGCAGCTCGGTGATGGTGAAGGAGTCGTCGAGCCAGTGGTCCAGGCCCTCGCTGCGCAGATAGGGCTCGACGACCGTGGACCACCAGTGGGTGCGGTCGTTGGGCATGCCGTAGATGAAGCCGACGAGCCGGCCGGCGGGGGTGGTGGCGCCCAGCGCCCGGGCGCCGGGGCAGCCGAGGTGGCGCAGGACGATGTGCCGGCGGACGGCGATCTCCTCCTCGCTCAGGCCGAAGGCGAGCGCCTGCACCGCGAGCGCGTCGTCCACGCGGGCGGCGAGATCGAGGGGGCCGACCGCGACGTCATCCATGGTCGCGAGCGTACAAGGCCGCGGGTCAGAACAGTACGCTCATGAACGCGCCGACTTCCTCGAAGCCCACCCGGCGGTAGGCGGCCCGGGCGGCGGTGTTGAAGTCGTTGACGTAGAGGCTGACGACGGGGGCGACGTCGCTGAGGGCGTAGCGGAGCACGGCGGCCATACCGGTTTCGGACAGGCCCTTGCCGCGGTGGGCGGGGTCGACCCAGACACCCTGGATCTGGCAGGCGCGCGTAGTGGCGGCGCCGATCTCCGCCTTGAAGATGACCTTGCCGTCCTCGACCCGGGCGAAGGAGCGGCCGGCGCCGACGAGTTCGGCGACCCGGGCCTGGTAGAGCAGCCCGCCGTCGCCCGCCATCGGGGAGATGCCGACCTCTTCGGTGAACATGGCGACGCAGGCCGGCATGATCAGGTCCATCTCGTTCTTGCGGATCCGCCGGACGTACGGGTCGGGGGCGATCTCGGCGGACGTCGAGGTGGTGACCATCAGCGGCTGGTGGGCGCGGAGCTCGCGGGCCGGGCCCCAGTACGGCTCCAGCAGCGACCAGAGTTCGGCGGTCGGGCCGGCCGGGCCGACGATGGAGGAGCAGCGCCGGCCCTGGCGGCGGGCCCGCTCGGCGAAGCCGCGGACGGCCTCGGAGGTGGCGCAGACGGGGACGAGGTTGGCGCCGGCGTAGCAGAGCGATTCCAGCCGGCCGCCGACGTACCAGCCCCACATCTCGCCGCCCAGCCGCCAGGGGTCGAGGCCGGCGACCTGGACGCGGGCGGCGACGAAGGCGTTGGCGACCGGGTCGCGGTCGAGGACCGCGAGCGCATCGTCGAGGTCCCCTGGTTCGAGGACCTTGATGGTGGTGGTCGTCAGCACGTCTCGGTTTGCCTCACCGTTACGGGCCTGGAAGGCCAGGCGGGAGCAGGTCTTGGCACTTTACCTCGCGCCTGCGCGGGGCACCCTGTGCGCTGCTCGCGGGGCCGCTCCGGGCAGCCGGGAGCCCCGCGGCCCGGGTGGGCGGCGGGGCTCGGGCGGGCTGTGGGGCGGGTCAGCCGGCGGCGGTGACGACCGGTTCGCCGGAGGCGACGCCGTCCTTCTCCATCTGCTCGGCGATCTTCATGGCCTCTTCGATGAGGGTCTCGACGATCTTCGACTCGGGGACGGTCTTGATGACCTCGCCCTTGACGAAGATCTGGCCCTTGCCGTTGCCGGAGGCGACGCCGAGGTCGGCCTCGCGGGCCTCGCCCGGACCGTTGACGACGCAGCCCATGACGGCGACCCGCAGCGGCACCTCCATGCCGTCCAGACCCGCGGTGACCTCGTCGGCGAGCTTGTAGACGTCGACCTGGGCGCGGCCGCAGGACGGGCAGGAGACGATCTCCAGGCGGCGCTGGCGGAGGTTGAGCGACTCCAGGATCTGGATGCCGACCTTGACCTCTTCGGCGGGCGGTGCGGACAGCGAGACCCGGATGGTGTCGCCGATGCCCTCGCTGAGCAGCGCGCCGAAGGCGACCGCGGACTTGATGGTGCCCTGGAAGGCGGGGCCGGCCTCGGTGACGCCGAGGTGGAGGGGGTAGTCGCACTGGGCGGCGAGCTGGCGGTAGGCGTTGACCATCACGACCGGGTCGTTGTGCTTGACCGAGATCTTGATGTCGCGGAAGCCGTGCTCCTCGAAGAGGGACGCCTCCCACAGCGCGGACTCGACCAGCGCCTCGGGGGTGGCCTTGCCGTACTTCTGCAGCAGGCGGCGGTCGAGGGAGCCGGCGTTGACGCCGATCCGGATCGGGGTGCCGGCGTCGGCGGCCGCCTTGGCGATCTCCTTGACCTTGTCGTCGAACTGCTTGATGTTGCCGGGGTTGACCCGGACCGCGGCGCAGCCGGCGTCGATGGCGGCGAAGACGTACTTCGGCTGGAAGTGGATGTCGGCGATGACCGGGATCTGGGACTTCTTGGCGATCACGGGCAGCGCGTCGGCGTCGTCCTGGGTCGGGCAGGCGACCCGGACGATCTGGCAGCCGGAGGCGGTCAGCTCGGCGATCTGCTGCAGCGTCGCGCCGATGTCCGAGGTCCGCGTCGTCGTCATCGACTGCACCGAGACCGGTGCGTCTCCGCCCACGGCGACCGGACCGACGTGGATCTTGCGGCTGACCCGGCGGTCGGCCAGCTTGGTCGGTACGTCCGGCATTCCCAGTGAAATGGCAGTCATCTGGCGAGCAACCCCAAGGTGTGGATCAAGGCCCCGCATCGGCGGGCTCCGGCCTCCGAGATTACGGCACCGGGCTCGCCCGGGGCACATCGAGGCCGTGCGCCCCCACCAATGGGGCGGCCGGGCACGCCCATACGGTCCTGGCGGGCCCGGCCGTCACGGATGTCCGGTCAGGTGAGCTTGACCGGGTTCACCACGTCCGCCACCAGCACCAGCAGCGTGAAGCAGATGAAGATCCCGGCGACGACGTAGGCGACCGGCATGAGCTTGGCCACGTCGAAGGGTCCGGGGTCCGGCCGACGGACGATCTTGGCGAAGGCCCGGCGGATGGATTCCCACACGGCGCCGGCGATGTGTCCGCCGTCGAGCGGGAGCAGCGGCAGCATGTTGAACAGGAACAGCGAGAGGTTGAACCCGGCGACCAGGAAGAGCATGGTCGCCACCCGCTGCTCCGGCGGGATGTGCAGCGAGAAGACCTCGCCGCCGACCCTCGCCGCGCCGACCACGCCCATCGGGGAGTCCTGCTTGCGCTCGCCGCCGTTGAAGGCCGCGTTCCACAGGTCCGGGACCTTGCCGGGCAGGTTGACCAGGGAGGAGACGCCCTGCTCGACCATGTTGCCCATGCGGTCGACGGACTGGCCGAAGGACTGCTGGACGACGCCGCTGGCCGGGGTGAAGCCGAGGAAGCCGGCGGTGACGAACTGGCCGGGGACGTAGCCGCCGTGCCCGTCGGTCTTGGCGACCTTGTTCTTGATCAGGTCGGCGTGCAGGGTCTTGCGGGCGCCGTGCCGCTCGATGACCAGCGTCGCGGGTCCGGTGGTGTCCCGGATCTGCTGCTGGAGGGTGCCCCAGTCGGGGACGTCGTGGCCGTTGAAGGTGACGATCTTGTCGCCGGCGCGCAGGCCGGCGGCCTTGGCCGGGGAGTCCTTGGCACCGTGCGGGCACTTGTCGGTCTTGGCGGCGGCCGAGATCACGCAGTCGGAGACGGAGCCGACCTGGGTGGTCTGGGTGTTGATGCCGAAGCCCATCAGGACGCTCATGAAGATCACGACCGCCAGGATCAGGTTCATGAACGGCCCGGCGAACATCACGATGATGCGCTTCCAGGGCTTGCGGGTGTAGAAGAGCCGCTTCTCGTCGCCGGGCTGCAGTTCCTCGAAGGCCGCCGAGCGGGCGTCCTCGATCATGCCGCGGAACGGCGAGGTGGAGCGGGCCTGCAGCTTCCCGTCGTCCCCGGGCGGGAACATCCCGATCATGCGGATGTAGCCGCCGAGCGGAATGGCCTTGATGCCGTACTCGGTGTCGCCCTTCCTGCGGGAGAAGATCGTCGGCCCGAAGCCCACCATGTACTGCGGCACGCGGATGCCGAACATCTTGGCCGTGGAGAGGTGGCCGAGTTCGTGCCAGGCGATGGAGAACAGCAGGCCGACGACGAAGACGACTATGCCGAGGATGGTCATCCAGGTCGTCATGCGCGAGCCTCCGAGGGTGTCCGTGCCGCACGGGCGGCCAGTTCGCGGGCGCGGGCGCGCGCCCAGGTCTCCGCCTCCAGGACGTCCGCGACGGTCAGGGAAGTTCCCCTTGCGGGCGTGCCGTGTTCGGCGACCACATCGGCGACGGTATCCACAATCCCTGTGAACGGCAGCCCGCCCTTGAGGAACGCGTCCACGCATTCCTCGTTCGCGGCGTTGAAGACGGCCGGTGCGGTGCCGCCCAGGGAGCCGACGTGGCAGGCGAGCGGGACGGACGGGAAGGCCTCGGCGTCCAGCGGGAAGAACTCCCAGCTCTGCGCCGTGGTCCAGTCGACGCCGGGGGCGGCGTCCGGGACCCGGTCGGGCCAGCCCAGGCCCAGTGCGATCGGCATCCGCATGTCGGGCGGGCTGGCCTGGGCGAGGGTGGAGCCGTCGGTGAACTCCACCATCGAGTGGATGAAGGACTGCGGATGGACGACGACCTCGATCGCGTCGAAGGGGACGTCGAAGAGCAGGTGCGCCTCGATGACCTCCAGGCCCTTGTTGACGAGGGTCGCGGAGTTGATCGTGACGACCGGGCCCATGGACCAGGTGGGGTGGGCCAGCGCCTGCTCGGGGGTGACCCCGGCCAGCTCGTCCCTCGTACGGCCGCGGAACGGGCCGCCGGAGGCGGTGACCACGAGCTTGCGGACCTCGGCGCGGTCGCCGCCGGTCAGCGCCTGGAAGAGCGCGGAGTGCTCGGAGTCGACGGGGATGATCTGGCCCGGCCGGGCGACGGCCTTGACCAGCGGGCCGCCGACGATCAGGGACTCCTTGTTGGCCAGCGCCAGCACCCGGCCCGCCTTGAGGGCGGCCAGGGTCGGGGCGAGACCGATGGAGCCGGTGATGCCGTTGAGGACGGTGTGGCAGGGAGAGGCCGCGAGTTCGGTGGCGGCGTCGGGGCCGGCCAGCACCTCGGGGAGCTTCTCGCCCGGGCCGTAGCGGTCGGCGAGCGCGGCGCGCAGCGCGGGGGCCGCGTCCGCGCGGGCCACCGCGACGGTGTCCACCCGCAGCCGGTGCGCCTGCTCGGCGAGCAGCTCGGTCCGGCCGCCGGCCGCGGAGAGCGCGGTCACCCGGAAGCGGTCGGGGTTGCGCAGCACGATGTCGATCGCCTGGGTGCCGATCGAGCCGGTCGAGCCGAGGATCACCAGGGAGCGGGGGCGGCCCGGGCCGTCGGGGTCGCCGGCGGCCGGCTCGAAGCGCAGGTGCGGATGGGCGAGGGAGTCCGTCATGGGGTCCATTGTGGCCGGTCGCGGGGGTCCCGTGGGCACCAAGGGCACACGCCGGGCCCGGTCCGGCCGATCAACGGCGGGACCGGGCCCGGGCGGGGTTCAGCCGATGGGGCGGTGGACGTTGTCCTTGGCGCTGGGACCGGGGGTGGCGTCGGCGATCCAGGGGCCGTCGCCGCTGGGGTCGACGATGCCCTCCTCCAGCCAGCCGTAGCTGCCGTCGAGGACCCCGGAGACGACCTTGCGGTCGAGCTCGTCGGTGTTGGTCCACAGCCGGCCGAAGAGCTCCTCGATCCGGATCCGCGCCTGCCGGCAGAACGCGTCGGCCAGCTGCTGCGCCTCGCGGCCGTGGTCACCGGTCTCGCGCAGGTGCTCGGCGCGGACGCAGGCGGCGCTCATGGCGAAGAGTTCGGCGCCGATGTCGACGATCCGGCCGAGGAAGCCCTGCTTGGTCTCCATCTTCCCCTGCCAGCGGGACATCGCGTAGAAGGTGGAGCGGGCGAGCTTGCGCGAGGTCCGCTCGACGTACCGGAGGTGCCCGGCGAGGATGCCGAACTCCTGGAAGGTACGCGGGAGTTGGCCGGGTCCGGCGACAAGCTTGGGCAGCCAGCGGGCGTAGAACCCGCCGGCCTTGGCGGCCGCCTTGCCCTTGTCGGCGAGGGACTTGTCGGGGTCGATGAGGTCGCCGGCGACGGACAGGTGGGCGTCCACCGCCTCCCGGGCGATCAGCAGGTGCATGATCTCGGTGGAGCCCTCGAAGATCCGGTTGATCCGCATGTCGCGCAGCATCTGCTCGGCGGGGACCGCGCGTTCGCCGCGGGCGGCGAGCGAGGGGGCGGTCTCGAAGCCGCGGCCGCCGCGGATCTGGACCAGTTCGTCGGCCATCAGCCAGCCCATCTCGGAGCCGTAGAGCTTGGCGAGGGCGGCCTCGATGCGGATGTCGTTGCGGTTCTCGTCGGCCATCTGGGAGGACAGGTCGACGACCGCCTCCAGGGCGAAGGTGGTCGCCGCGATGAAGGAGATCTTGGCGCCGACGGCCTCGTGCTTGGCGATCGGCCGGCCCCACTGCTCGCGGGCCGCGGACCACTCCCGGGCGACCTTCAGGCACCACTTGCCGGAGCCGACGCACATCGCGGGCAGCGAGAGCCGTCCGGTGTTGAGCGTGGTCAGGGCGATCTTCAGGCCGGCGCCCTCGGGGCCGATGCGGTTCGCGGCCGGGACCCGCACCCGGTGGAAGCGGGTGACGCCGTTCTCCAGGCCGCGCAGGCCCATGAAGGCGTTGCGGTTCTCGACGGTGATGCCGGGCGAGTCCGCCTCGACGACGAAGGCGGTGATGCCGCCCTTGTGGCCCTCGGAGGCGGGCACCCGCGCCATCACCACCAACAGGTCGGCGACCACGCCGTTGGTGGTCCACAGCTTGACGCCGTCGAGGACGTAGTGGTCGCCCTCCGGGACGGCGGTGGTCGCCAGCCGGGCCGGGTCCGAGCCGACGTCCGGTTCGGTCAGCAGGAACGCCGAGATGTCCGTACGGGCCAGCCGCGGCAGGAAGGTCTCCTTCTGCTGCGGGGTGCCGAACAGCTTCAGCGGCTGCGGTACGCCGATCGACTGGTGGGCGGAGAGCAGCGCGCCGATGGCGGGGCTGGCGGTGCCGACCAGGGACAGTGCCCGGTTGTAGTAGACCTGGGTGAGCCCGAGGCCACCGTACTTGGGGTCGATCTTCATGCCGAGCGCGCCGAGCTCCTTGAGCCCGCGCACGGTCTCGTCCGGAATCCTGCCCTCGCGCTCGATCCGCGCGCCGTCGATCTGCGTCTCGCAGAATTCCCGCAGGGTGGCGAGGAACTTCTCACCGCGGCGCACGTCGTCCACGGCGGGCGTGGGGTGCGGATGGATGAGGTCGAGCCGGAAGCGCCCCAGGAACAGTTCCTTGGCGAAGCTCGGCTTGCGCCAGTCCTGCTCGCGGGCCGCCTCGGCGACCTGGCGTGCTTCGCGCTCGGAAACGTTGCGGATGGATGGAGCGGTCATCAGGAGCTCACCTCGCCGCGGGGTCGGGAGTTCAGCGCCGGCGGCCGGTCGGCCGCTGGACAGCGCTACTTGTGAGAGTTACCCGATCCGCGCGGCTTGCACCACTGGAGGTACCGGCCGCCGCGGGCCGCAACGGCGCCTTACGGCCATGGGGGGCCTGCGCCCCGGCGGGCCCGGCGATCCGGCCCGCCGACATCGGCCCTTCGGGGGGTGTGCGCATACCGCGCTGGTTGTACGTACCCGCGGGTGTCCCCCCTGGGACACGGCCGCGGCTCCACCTGGGACAGGAGGCGCCGGGGCGGTCCGCGCCGTACGGTCAAGATCCGGCACGACGAGGGAACGGTGCCGAGAACGGGGGACGCGGCGCGCTCCGGAAACAGGGTGCCGGAGCGCGCCGCGTCGAGGGGGCCGGCGCCGGGGGGTGCGCCGGCCGGGGTCAGGACGGTGATTCGGCCCGAGGGAAGGCCGTCGCTGTCCACCGGTCCCGACCTGGTCGGGGGTGCGCAGGAGTGACGTGACACCGGCTGGCGGTGCCACCGGGCGGTGCCCCTTGCGGGGCACCGGGTCCGGGTCCTACAGGGCCAGGCCGGTGAGGACCAGCACCCGCTCGTAGGTGTAGTCGTCCATGGCGAACCGGACGCCCTCGCGGCCCACGCCGGACTGCTTGACGCCGCCGTACGGCATCTGGTCGGCGCGGTAGGACGGCACGTCGCCGATGACCACGCCGCCGACCTCCAGCACCCGGTGGGCGCGGAAGGCGGTCTTGGCGTCGTGGGTGAACACGCCCGCCTGCAGGCCGTACTTGGAGTCGTTGACCGCCGCGAAGGCCGCGTCGACGCCGTCGACCTTGGTGAGGGTGAGCACCGGGCCGAAGACCTCCTCGCAGGCGAGGGTCGCGCCCGCGGGCACGTCCGCCAGCACGGTCGGCGCGTAGGAGGCGCCGTCGCGCTTGCCGCCGGCGAGCAGCTTCGCGCCGCCCTGCACGGCCTCGTCCACCCAGGCCTCGACGCGCTTGGCGGCGTCCTCGTTCACCAGCGGGCCGACCTCGGTCGCGTCGTCCGACGGGTCGCCGGTGACCTGCGCCTCGACGGCCGCCACGATCTTCGGCACCAGCCGGTCGTACACCGAGGCGTCCGCGATCACCCGCTGCACGGAGATGCAGGACTGGCCGCCCTGGTAGTTCGAGAAGATCGCGATCCGCTGCGCGGCCCAGTCCAGGTCCTCCTCGGAGGACCAGTCGGGCAGGACGACGGCCGCGCCGTTGCCGCCGAGCTCCAGGGTGCAGTGCTTGCGCGGCACCGAGTCGAGGATCGCGTAACCGACCTTCTCGGAGCCGGTGAAGGAGACGACCGGCAGCCGCTCGTCCTGGACCAGCGCCTCCATGCGCTCGTTGGGCACCGGCAGGATCGACCAGGAACCGGCCGGCAGGTCGGTCTCGGCGAGCAGTTCACCGAGGATCAGACCGGACAGCGGCGTGGCCGGGGCCGGCTTGAGGATGATCGGGGCGCCGGCGGCGATGGCCGGGGCGACCTTGTGGGCGCAGAGGTTGAGCGGGAAGTTGAACGGCGCGATGCCGAGGACCGTGCCGCGCGGGAAGCGGCGGGTCAGCGCGAGCCGGCCGGCGCCGCCCGCGTCGGTGTCCAGCCGCTGCGCCTCGCCGCCGTTGAAGCGACGGGCCTCCTCGGCCGCGAAGCGGAACACGGAGACCGCCCGGCCGACCTCGCCGCGCGCCCACTTGATGGGCTTGCCGTTCTCCGCGGAGATCAGCTGCGCGATCTCCTCCGTGCGCTCGACGAGCCGGCGCTGCACGTGGTCCAGCGCGGCCGCCCGTACGTGCGCGGGGGTCGCCGCGAACTCCTCCTGGACCGCGACGGAGGCCGCGACGGCCTCCTCGACCTGGTCCTCGGTGGGCACGCTCACCGTGCCGACGAGACGTCCGTCCCACGGGGAGGTGACATCGAAGGTGGCCTCGCCGGTGGCCTCGCGGCCGGCGAGCCAGAAGGCGGTGGGGGCTGCATCAGTGGGGATCGGCACAGTGGAACCCGGCCCTTCAGACGTGGTGGGTGGTGCGCATGGCTCAGCGAGCGGCTCTGCGGTGTGGACTGCTGCCCCCACGGTAGGGGCGCGCCGCCGCGATGGCGTTTGTCCGAAGCGGCGTAATCAGGGGGCGGGGCTCTCCGTGGTGGAGGGGGCGCCCGGGTGCTGCCGGAGGTCACTCGCCTCCCTGGAGGTCATTCCTCTCCCCGGGGCTGCGCCGCCGACGCGTTCGACGAGGTCGCCTTCAGCGCCAGCCACAGCTCCATCCGCACGTCCGCGTCGTCCAGCGACCGCCCCAGGATCTCCTCCACCCGCCGCATCCGGTAGCGCAGCGTGTGCCGGTGGACGCCCAGGTCGGCGGCGGCCGCGTCCCACTGGCCGTGCCGGGCGAGCCAGGCCCGCAGCGAGGCCACCAGATCGCCGCGGCCGGTCGCGTCGTGCTCGCGCAGCGCGCGCAGCAGCCCGTCCGCGAAGGCCCGGACCGCGTCGTCGGCGAGCAGCGGGAGGACGGACCCGGCGGCCACGTCCTCGTGCTCGACCAGCACCCGGCCGCGCCGCCGGGCCACCGACAGCGCCTGCTCGGCCTGCCGGTACGCGTTCGCGGCGGCCGCCGGCCCGGTCGGCGCGGACAGCCCGACGGCCAGCCCTTCGCCGCCGCCCGGTTCGGAACGCCCCGCCCGGCCCCGTGTACGGGCCTGCGCACCGGCCCGGGCCTCGGCCTGCGCCGCGTACGACGCACAGGCGTCCGCCGCCGCGCCACCGTCCGTGACCAGCACGATCAGCCGGCCGCCGTCCGGCACCGCGAGCACCGCCTCACCGGTCCGCGCGGCCGCCGAGTCCATGGCATCGGCCAGCGCGTCCAGCGCGCTGCCTGTACCGGTGGCCCGAGTGCTGGCCGTTCCCCGCGGCGTACCGGCCGCGCCTCCCGACGTACCGGCTGCGCCTCGTGCAGTACCGGCCGTGCCTCGTGACGCACCCGCGGACGAGGAGCCGGCCGGCCCGCCGCTCTCCTCCCCCGCCAGCGCTTCCGCGACCACCATCCGGAACGGCGCGTCGAGCAGCCCGCCGTACAGCCGCCCCGCCACCGCCCGCGCATGATCCGGCTCGCCCGCCAGCAGCATCTTCAGCACCGCGGCACCCAGCCGCTGCTCGGCGTCCTGCAGCGCCCGGGACCGCTCGGTGGTCAGCGTCAGCAGCGCGACCGCGGAGTGCACCGCGTACCGCTCGGCCGTTCCGAGCGGCGCGCCGGTGCCCACCGCGAGCACCCCGCGCGCCCGCCGGCCGGTGCCCAGCGACTGCAGCTCGACCCGGTCGTCGCCCTCGGCGTCGCTCACCACCGAGCTCGCCGGCGCGGGCCGCTCCCGCAGCCGCGCCACGTCCTCCGCGAGCCGGGCCGCCCGCCGCGCCGCCCAGTCGGGGGCGGCCGCCACGACGGCCCCCGACGCGTCGTACAGCGCCGCCCAGCCGTCGAGGTGCGCGGCCAGCCGGGCCAGCAGTTCGGCCGGGCCCTCGGCACTGAGCGCCGCCCGGGTCAGCTCCCGCTGCGCCTCGAAGCCCGCGGTGACGGCGCGGTACTGGTCGGCGGCCACCGCCGCCGAGACCGCCTTGCTGATCGCGATGAACGGCGTCCGGCGCGGCACGCCCAGCAGCGGCAGCCCCTGCTCCCGGGCCGCCGCCACCAGCGGCTCCGGCACGTCCTCGTAATTCACCCCGACCGCGAATCCCAGCCCGACCACCCCGGCCTCCGCCACCCGCCGCACGTACCTGCGGGTGGCCTCCGGATCCTCGGCGTCCAGCTTCAGCGCCGTGATCAGCAGCAGCTCGCCGCCCTCCATGTACGGCACCGGATCGATCAGCTCACTGGCATGCGCCCAGCGCACCGGCACGTCCAGCCGCTCCTCGCCCGCGAGCACGGTCAGCTTGAGCGCGGTGTGGTTGACCAGGGAAGCGAGCGTGTGCGGCATAGGACCTTCGATGGCTTCGGTGACTTCGGCGGCTTCGCTGACGTGGACGACCTCGACGAACCCGAACGGACAACCGATCGTCGACCACCCGACAACCGGCCCACGCCCCATTCTTTACGCCGCCCCGTACGAACGGCCACTGCCGATTCTGCCTCAACGGAGGAATCGGGGGGACTGGAGTGCGAGGGACTTGGGAGTGCGGGACTTGGGTGCGGGGGCCTGGGGGGCGGCGGCGCGGGGGCCGGGGTCGGGAGCCGGGGGTGCGGGGTCGGGAGCCGGGGGGCGGGGGTCAGGAGCGGAGGTCCACCAGGACGGGTGGGGCGTGTTCCCCCTTCACGCTCGTCACCGAGAGCACCGCGTGTCCCGCCGGGACGGAGTTGGCGAGGTCGGAGGCGGACCAGCGTTCCCGTTCCACGGTCCGCACGGTGACGGCCTTGGCGGTGGCGGCCTTGCCGGTGACCAGGTGGCGGAAGATGTGGAACGCCTTCCCCGCGGCGCTCTCCGCAATGATCTGACGGTCCGTCACATCACGGGTCTCCACCCACTCCTTGCCCCAGACCTCGGCGAACCGCGCGCCGTCCCAGGTCGTGACGCCCGCGAACGCCATCCGGCAGCCGACCGTGCCGAGCAGCGTGCCGCGCAGCGCGTCCGGGACGTCGTCGAGGGAGCGCAGGGTGAGCACCACCCCGGCATTCGCCGAGCGCAGCCGCTGGAGACCACGGAGCGCCTCGGCGGTGATGGTGTGTCCGGCCTCGTCCAGTACCAGGCAGGCGAACAGCGAACGGTCGCTGCGGGCCACCGCGCATTCGGTGAACTGCGCCAGCACCAGCCGGGCGAGGATCCGCGAGGCTTCGGCATGGCCGCGCTCGGGCAGTTCGATGCGTACCCGAAGCGGATGGTCCAGGGCGTGCAGCGAGACCTGTCGGGTGCCCCCCGTCGGGTCGAAGAACGCGGCGAAAGCGGGCCGGTCCAGGAGAGCGAGGCGGTCGGCGAGGAGTACGGCGGCGTCCCCGGGGCGCTCGGCCTGGCGGGCCCGCGCGTCCAGTTCCCGCAGCAGGGTGTGGGCCTCGGCCCCCTCCAGGGCGGTGCGCAGCGCGGTGATCGCCTCGGGCGCCGCGTCCAGGAGCGCCCGTAGCTCGGGAACCGTCGGGAAGCGATCGTGAGCGGCCCGGAAGGGGCCGAGCAGCTGGGCCAGCGCGGTGGCGGCGCGTCGGCTGTCCCCGCCGGGCAACTGCTCGGCGAGGTCCCCGACCAGTGCCTCCGCGAGGATGCCTGCCGCCTCGTCGGGGTCCGTGGTGCCGCCGTAGAGATCGAGGTCGCAGTCCGGGTCCGGCCGACCGATCCGGACCACCACGTCGAACGCCTCGTCCGGGCCCAGGTCCGAACCTGCCGGTCCGACGGCGATCACGGCGCACTGCCCGGCCAGCGCCTGCAGACACATCGACTCCACGACCGGCTTCACGACCCGGGTGGTCTTCCCGCTCCCGGCGGGCCCGACGGCCAGCAGGGACGTGCCCAGGACACCGGGCTCAAGGGCACAGCCGACACCGCGGTGCTGGTAGGGGTTGCGAGGGTGGTCGGCGGCGGTGCCGATACGGACCTGGTGGGCGAGCAGGTCGTGCGCGGCGGTGCGGCGGGGCAGGTCCCGCCGGCCCGAGGGATGCGCACAGGCGGCCGCACCGTGCCGCAGCACGGTGTCGGTGAAGGTCGCGAGGGAGTTCTTGCCGGACCGCACGGACCGCCAGGCCCGCTCGATCCTGGCCACGTCCACGTCGTTCATCCGCCCGGCCCGCGCCTCGGCAGCCAGCTTCTCGGCCGCGTCCGGCGCACCGTGCGCCCGCAGCTCCGGCCACTGCGCCGGATCGGAGGCGGCTTGCGGCTTGGGGACGGCGGCCGGGGTGCGGAGGCGACGGAAGGCGGGCCCGAACAGGCGGCGGACGAGTTCGGGCCAGCGGCCGAGACGGCCGAAGATGAACGCGATGCCGAGGATCCACAGTCCGTAGTAGGCGTTGGAGGCAACCCCGTAGGCGAATCCGCTGCCGGTCCTGGCCTCCTGCACCCACGAAGTCGGAACGAGCACCTCGAAGGGCCACACCCAATACGTCCCCAGGTACCCGTTCCACAACAACGACCACAACAGCCACCCGCACAGAAACGAGATCACCGCCCCGCCGACCAGCTGGCGTCCCGGGACCCGGTCCGGCTCCTCCGCGGGGCGGGGGCGGTGCCCGTATGTCCAGACGCCGGGTGCCGCCGCCGGGCGGGGCATGCGGAGCCAGCTCAGGACCGGTGGCTCGGGCGCGCCCGGGCCGGCGGTCGGCGGGAGGGGGGGAACGGCCGGTACCGCCGGCGGGGCGGAGGGCGGTGGTGGTGCGGCGGGCGGGGCCGCGGGACGCGGCACGGTGGGTTCGGTACGGTGCGCTCCACCTGATGGCTGGGGAGCGGTGTGACGTGCGTCGTGCGTGCCCTCGGTGTCCATCCGGTGCCCCTTGTCCCCCTTGAGCCGTGGCCTGGTGTGCGGTGCGGCGGTGCCGGTGGCCGGCGGTGCCGCGTTGTCATTGTCATGCCCGCGCTGGTGGGCGCCGCTGCTGGGCGCGCCGGCGCTCAATCTACTGGCCGGGGGCCGTCGCTATGTCCGGTGCGGACAACGCAACACGCGCACTTCTCCCGAACGGAACATGCCAGACCCGCTCCCCCGCCCCTAGCCTGCGAGAACAAGACTCAAGACGTCTGTCCGTTCCCGTTCCATCCAGGAGACTGCCATGAGCGAACTGTCCGGAGGCCCCGCCCTTCCCCAGGAGCGTCGCGTCGTCACCGCGATCCCCGGCCCGAAGTCGCAGGAGCTGTGGGCCCGTAAGCAGGCCACGGTGGCCAGTGGCGTCGGCGCCGTGCTCCCCGTCTTCGTGAAGCGTGCGGGTGGCGGCGTCCTGGAGGACGTGGACGGCAACTCCCTGATCGACTTCGGCTCGGGCATCGCGGTGACCTCGGTCGGCAACAGCGCGGAGGCGGTCGTCCGCCGGGCCACCGCGCAGCTCGCCGACTTCACCCACACCTGTGTGATGGTGACGCCCTACGAGCCCTACATCGAGGTCTGTGAGGCGCTGGCCGAGCTGACCCCGGGCGACCACGAGAAGAAGTCGGCGCTGTTCAACTCCGGTGCGGAGGCGGTCGAGAACGCCGTCAAGATCGCGCGGGCGTACACCAAGCGGCAGGCCGTGGTCGTCTTCGACCACGGGTACCACGGCCGGACGAACCTGACGATGGCGCTCACCGCCAAGAACATGCCGTACAAGCACGGCTTCGGCCCGTTCGCGCCCGAGGTCTACCGCGTGCCGCTGGCCTACCCCTACCGCTGGCTGACCGGCCCGGAGAACTGTGCGCAGGAGGCCGCGGAGCAGGCCATCTCGCAGATCACCAAGCAGATCGGCGCCGAGAACGTCGCGGCGATCATCATCGAGCCGGTGCTCGGCGAGGGCGGCTTCATCGAGCCGGCCAAGGGCTTCCTGCCCGCCATCGCGAACTTCGCGAAGGAGAACGGCATCGTCTTCGTCGCGGACGAGATCCAGTCCGGCTTCTGCCGTACGGGCCAGTGGTTCGCCTGTGAGGACGAGGGCATCGTGCCCGACCTGATCACCACCGCGAAGGGCATCGCCGGCGGTCTGCCGCTGGCGGCCGTGACCGGTCGCGCGGAGATCATGGACGCCGCGCACGCGGGCGGCCTGGGCGGCACCTACGGCGGTAACCCGGTGGCCTGCGCCGCGGCGCTCGGCTCGATCGAGACCATGCGCGAGCAGGACCTCAACGGCAAGGCCAAGCGCATCGAGGAGGTCATGAAGGGCCGCCTCGTCGCGATGCAGGAGAAGTACGACATCATCGGCGAGGTCCGCGGCCGCGGCGCCATGATCGCGATCGAGCTGGTCAAGGCCGGTTCGAAGGAGCCGAACGCGGAGGCCACCGGCGCGCTCGCCAAGGCGTGCCACCAGGAGGGCCTGCTCGTCCTGACGACCGGTACGTACGGCAACGTGCTGCGCTTCCTGCCGCCGCTGGTCATCGGTGAGGACCTGCTCAACGAGGGTCTGGACATCCTCGAGGCGGCGTTCGCGAAGATCTGATCCGCCCGGGATTCGATCCCGCCAGGAGTGAGCGGCCCGCGGCCTGTCCGCGGGCCGCCTTCCGTTGTCCGGACGGGCCGCTTTCCGTTGTCGGACGGGCCCCTTTCCGTTGTCCGGGCGGGCCCCTTTCCGTTGTCCGGACGGGCCCCTTTCCGTTGTCCGGGCGGGCCGCTTTCCCTTGCCCAGATTCCCCAGGCAGGTGGCCCCACGTGGGCTTCCTCAGGCAGGTCGCCGCAGGTGGGGGCCGTCGGTCGCGAACCCGGTCCGATCACCCCGTTCCCGGCGGACGCGCGTAGCTGGAAGCGCCGAGTGAAGAAGATGTGGGGGGCCGATGGCGGGCGGGTGATGCGGCTGTCCGGTGCGCTCCCCGTGCCGTACGGTTTCTGCAGATGAGAGAAACACCCCGCCCGCAGGGGACTGCGGGCGACGCCCGGTCGGCGCTTCCCCGGCTCCGGCCAGGCCGTGCCCTCGCGCACAAAGCCGGTCCTCCTCGCGAGAGGGGCTCCGGGAATCCTCACCGATCGGATGTCCGCCCGCCCCATACCCCCCGGGGCGCGCGGGACACCGGTCAGCGCGGCCGCCTCGGAACCACCCCCCCTGTTCCGAGGCGGCCGAACCTTTTCCCGGGCCTGTTCACCACCTGGTCCGTGCTGCTCCTGTGCGCGCTGCTGTTCGCCTTGCTCACCTGGCAGGTGGCGGCGCGCGGTCCGCTGCGGGCGTACGACGAGCGGCTCGGGCACGGCATCGCCGGTGCTCGCGAAATCCCCTCCTCCGTCGCCGAGTTCTTCGCCGATCTCGGCAACACGGTCGTGGCATTGCCGGTGTTGCTGGGGGTCGTGGGGCTGGTGGTGGTCCTGGCGTGGGTCCGGTGGCGGTCGCGACGGTGGACCGGTGCAACCGGCGGCCCGCCCGGTCGGTGGTGGCTGCCGCCGCTGGCCGCCGGGCTCGCGCTCGCCGCGGTACCCGCGCTCGTCGTCCCGCTCAAGCTCTGGCTCGCCCGGCCGGGCGCGCCGCAGATGGCCGGCGGTGGCCAGGACGGCTTCTTCCCGTCGGGCCATGCCGCCTCGGCGGCGGTCGCCTACGGGGTGGCCGCGTTGCTGCTGATCCGCGGGCCGGGGCGCGGTACGGGGCACGATACGGGGCCCGATACGCGCCGGGCCGGCCGCAGGACCCGGGGGCCGCTTTCGGTGGCGGTGGCCACTACGGCCGTGCTGCTCAACCTCGGTGTCGGCGTGGGGCTGGTGCACCGCGGCTATCACTGGCCGCTGGACGTCCTCGGCAGCTGGTGCCTGGCCGGGGTGGTGCTCGCCCTCTGGTGCGCCGTCTGCGACCGCTGGGCGCCCAAGGTCACCACCTCCTCCGCGCCCGTCAGCGCCCCCACCAGCGGAAGCACCCCCACCAGCGGAAGCGCCTCCACCAGCGGATAGGCGGAAGGCGGAGGGGCGGACGGAAGTCGTCCGCCCGCCCCCGTACCGCCACCGTCAATCTCAGCTGTCGAAGCCCAGCCCCACCTTGTCCATCGCCTTCAGCCACAGGTTGCGGCGTCCGCCGTGGTTGTCGGCGCGGGTCATCGACCACTGGGTGATGCCGATGCCGGCCCAGCGCAGCGGCTCGGGCGGGAAGGGCAGCGGCTTGCTGCGGACCATCTCCAGCTCGGTGCGCTCGGTGCGTTCGCCGGCGAGCAGGTCGAGCATCACGTCGGCGCCGAAGCGGGTGGCGCCCACGCCGAGGCCGGTGTAGCCGGCGGCGTAGGCGACCCGGCCGGCGTGGGCGGTGCCGAAGAACGCCGAGAAGCGGGCGCAGGTGTCGATCGCGCCGCCCCAGGTGTGGGTGAAGCGCAGGCCCTCCAACTGCGGGAAGCAGCGGAAGAAGTGCCGGGCGAGCTTCTCGTACGTCTCCGGGTGGTGGTCGTACTCGGCGCGGACGCCGCCGCGGTAGCGGTAGACGATGTCGTAGCCGCCCCACAGGATGCGGTGGTCGGCGGTGATGCGGAAGTAGTGGAAGTGGTTGTTGGAGTCGGAGAGGCCCTGGCGGTTCTTCCAGCCGATGGCGGCCAGTTGCTCGTCGCTCAGCGGCTCGGTCATCAGCGCGTGGTCGTAGACCGGGACGATGTACGGGCGGATCCGCTTGACCAGGGACGGGAAGGCGTTGGTGCCGAGCGCGACATGGCGGGCGAAGATCCGGCCGTACGGGGTGCGGACGGCCATGCCCAGGCCCTCGGAGGCGAGCGCGGTGGCGCGGGTGCGCTCGTAGATGCGCACGCCGAGGCCCAGGCAGGCCTGCTTCAGGCCCCAGGCGAGCCTGGCCGGGTTGACCATGGCGACGCCGTCGCGGTCCCACAGGCCGGCCCGGAAAGTGGGCGAGTCGACCTCGGCGCGCAGCTCGTCCTCGTCGAGGAAGGTGTGCCGGTCCAGGCCGAGCTTGGCGGCGTCCTCGGCGGCCTCCTGGAGCTCGGCGATCTGGTGCGGCTCGGTGGCGATGTCGATCTCGCCGGTGCGCTCGAAGTCGCAGTCGATGTCGTAGCGGGCCACCGCCTCCCCGATGGCGTCGAGGTTGCGGATGCCGAGTTCTTCGAGCTTGGCGAGTTCGCCGGGCCAGCGGGCCAGTCCGTTGCCGAGGCCGTGGGTGAGGGAGGCGGCGCAGAAGCCGCCGTTGCGCCCGGAGGCGGCCCAGCCGATCTCGGCGCCTTCGACGAGCACGACATCGCGCTGCGGGTCGCGCTCCTTGGCGAGCAGTGCGGTCCACAGGCCGGAGTAGCCGCCGCCGACGACCAGCAGGTCGCAGTTCTCGTCGCCGACGAGGGCGGGCTGCGCGGCGGGGCGGGCGGGGTCGTCCAGCCAGAAGGGCGTGGGGGCGGCGTCCGCGAGCGCGTGGACGGGGGACGGGGCGTTCATGGCAGCTCGTGCCATGGTTCTCAGCTCCTCTAGCTCCGCTTACGGCGTTTGCCGGCCAGTTGGCCGGCCACTACACACAGCACGGCGACCAGGAACATCGCCGTACCGATGACATTGATCTGAACGGGTGTGCCCCGCTGTGCCGATCCCCAGACGAACATCGGGAAGGTCACGGTGGAGCCGGCGTTGAAGTTGGTGATGATGAAGTCGTCGAAGGAGAGCGCGAAGGAGAGCAGGGCGCCGGATGCGATGCCGGGCGCGGCGATCGGCAGCGTCACCCGCAGGAAGGTCTGGGTGGGCGAGGCGTAGAGGTCCTGGGCGGCCTGTTCGAGCCGCGGGTCCATGCTCATCACGCGGGCCTTGACGGCGGTGACGACGAAGCTCAGGCAGAACATGATGTGTGCGATGAGGATCGTCCAGAAGCCGAACTGGATGCCCATGTTGAGGAAGAGGGTCGCCAGCGAGGCGGCCATGACGACCTCGGGCATGGCCATCGGCAGGAAGATCAGGGTGTTGACGCCGGCCCGGGCGCGGAAGCGGTAGCGGGCCAGCGCGAACGCGATCATCGTGCCGAGGACGGTCGCGCCGACCGTGGCCCACAGTGCGATCTGCAGGCTCAGTCCCAGCGAGCCGCAGAGGTCGGCGACTCCGCAGGGGTCGGTCCAGGCGTCCGTGGAGAACCGCTGCCACTGGTAGTTGAAGCGGCCGTTGGGCTTGTTGAACGAGAAGACCATCACGACGAGGTTGGGCAGGATGAGGTAGCCCAGGGTGCCCAGCCCCGCGAGCGTGACGAGGTTGCGGCGCAGCCAACGCAGGCCCTTGTTGGGGGTGCGGCCGTTCGTGGGCGCCGTGGTTGCCGTGCTCGTGGCCGTGGTGGCCGTGGTGCTTGTCGCCGCCATCAGACCAGATCCTCCGTCCCGGACTTGCGGATGTAGATCGTGACCATGGCGAGGATGGCCGCCATGAGGATGAAGGAGAGTGCGGCGGCGGTCGGGTAGTCCAGGACGCGCAGGAACTGCGACTGGATGACGTTGCCGATCATCTTCTGGTCGGTGGAGCCCAGCAGTTCGGCGTTGATGTAGTCACCGGCGGCCGGGATGAAGGTGAGCAGGGTGCCCGCGACGACGCCGGGCATCGACAGCGGGAAGGTCACCCGGCGGAAGGTGGTGGCCGGGCGGGCGTAGAGATCGCCGGCCGCCTCGTGCAGCCGCGGGTCGATCCGCTCCAGCGAGGTGTAGAGCGGCAGGACCATGAACGGCAGGAAGTTGTACGTCAGTCCGCAGACCACCGCGAGCGGGGTGGCCAGCACCCGGTGTCCCTCGGTGATGCCCAGCGCGCTGGTGACGTCGAGGAGGTGCAGCGAGTTCAGGGCGGCGACGACCGGTCCGCCGTCGGCCAGGATCGTCTTCCAGGCCAGCGTGCGGATCAGGAAGCTGGTGAAGAACGGGGCGATGACCAGGATCATCACGAGGTTGCGCCAGCGGCCCGCCTTGAAGGCGATGAGGTACGCCAGCGGGTAACCCAGGAGCAGGCAGAGCGCGGTGGCGATGGCGGCGTAGCCGACCGAGCGGACGAACTGCGGCCAGTATTCGCCGAGCGCGTCCCAGTAGGTGGCGAAGTGCCAGGTGACCTTGAAGCCCTCTTCGAGGGAGCCGGTCTGGATGGAGGTCGACGCCTGGTAGACGAGCGGGGCGGCGAAGAAGACGATCAGCCACAGGATGCCGGGCAGCAGCAGCCAGTAGGGCACCAGCCGTTTGCGGGCCGGGGTCTTGCGCACCTCCAGGGGTGCGGCGCTCTGCTCCGACGGTGGCGCGGGGGCTTCGGTGGTGGTCACGCGGCCTCCTCGTCGAGGTCCGCGCCGGCCTGGATGTCCTGGGTGGCGTCCAGCCCGAAGGTGTGCGCCGGGCTCCAGTGCAGCACGATCTCCGCACCGGGGACGAGTCTGCCGTCGCGCTCGATGTTCTGCTCGTAGACGGCGAGTTCGCCCAGGCCCGGCACGTCGACGACGTACTGCGTGGAGACGCCGATGAAGCTGGCGTCCTTGATGCGGCCGGGCAGCCGGTTGTGGCCCTCGGTGACGGACCCGGCGTCGTCGGCGTGCCGCAGGGCGACCTTCTCGGGCCGTACGCCGGCCAGCACCTTTTCGCCCGTACGGGCCGAGGCGCTGCATCGGGCGGCGGGCAGCCGGAGCTTGGCGTCCGCGGCCTTGAGCAGCAGCTCGTCGCCGCCGGCCTCGACGACCTCGGCCTCGATGAGGTTGGAGGTGCCCAGGAAGTTGGCGACGAAGGTGGTGGCGGGGTTCTCGTAGAGGTCGGCGGGGGCGCCGAGTTGCTCGACCCGGCCGCCGTTCATCACGGCCACGGTGTCGGCCATCGTCATGGCTTCCTCCTGGTCGTGGGTGACGTGGACGAAGGTGATGCCGACCTCGGTCTGGATGCGCTTGAGCTCCAGCTGCATCTGGCGGCGCAGCTTGAGGTCGAGGGCGCCCAGCGGCTCGTCGAGGAGCAGCACCTGGGGGTGGTTGATCAGCGCGCGGGCGACCGCGACGCGCTGCTGCTGGCCGCCGGAGAGCTGCTGCGGCTTGCGGCGCGCCATCGGGCCGAGCTGGACCAGGTCGAGCATCTCCTCGACCTGCTTCTTGACGGACTTGATGCCGCGGCGGCGGAGTCCGAAGGCGACGTTCTCGTAGATGTCGAGGTGCGGGAAGAGCGCGTAGTTCTGGAAGACGGTGTTGACCTGGCGCTTGTAGGGCGGCAGGACGGTGACGTCCTGGCCCGCGAGTTCGACGGTCCCGGTGGTGGGCTCCTCCAGGCCGGCGATCATCCGCAGGGTGGTGGTCTTGCCGCAGCCGGAGGCGCCCAGCAGCGCGAAGAAGGAGCCCGCGGGGACGGTCAGGTCGAGCGGATGGACGGCGGTGAAGGAGCCGTAGGTCTTGCTTATCCCTTGGAGGCGGACGTCGCCGCCGCTGCTCTGGGGGGTCGCGGTGTTGGTCATGTCGGTCGTCCCGTAGGTCGGTGGGCGAAACGGCTCGGGGGCGGGCCCGGTGCGTGGTGGGGTCAGGCGCCGGTGAGGTCGGAGAACTTCTGGCTGAACGCCTTGTTCTCCTTGGCGGTCAGCGCGCGGAAGGAGTGGGACCTGGCGGCCATTTCCTTGTCCGGCAGGATCAGCGGGTTGTCCGCCGCCTTCTTGTCGATCTTGGCGAGTTCCTCGCGGACGCCGTCGACCGGGCAGACGTAGTTGATGTACGCCGCGAGCTGCGCCGCCACCTTCGGCTCGTAGAAGTAGTCGATGAGCCGTTCGGCGTTTTCCTTGTGGCGGGCCTTGTTCGGGACCATCAGGTTGTCGGTGGACGTCATGTAGCCGCTCTTGGGGACCACGTACTCGATGTCCGGGTTGTCGCTCTGCAACTGGACGATGTCGCCCGCCCAGGCCACGCACGCGGCGAGGTCGCCCTTGTCCAGGTCCGTGGTGTAGTCGTTGCCGGTGAAGCGGCGGATCTGCTTGGAGTCGACGCCCTTCTGGAGCCGGGCGATCGCCGCGTCGAAGTCGTCCGCGGTGACCTCCTCGGGCTTCTTGCCCATGTCCAGGAGGGTCAGCCCGATGGAGTCGCGCATCTCGGAGAGGAAGCCGACCCGGCCCTTGAGCTGCGGGTCCTCCAGCAGCTGGCTGACCGAGTCGACCTTCCGGCCGCCGGTGGCCTTCTTGTTGTACGCGATGATCGCGGGGATGCCCTGCCACACGTAGGAGTGCGCCCGGCCGGGGTCCCAGGCGGGGTCGCGGAACTGCGCCGAGAGGTTGGCGTAGGCGTGCGGCAGGTTGGCCGGGTCCAGCTTCTGGATCCAGCCGAGGGAGATCATCCGTGCGCACATCCAGTCGGTGAGCACGATCAGGTCGCGGCCGGTGTCCTGGCCGGCCGCCAACTGTGCCTGGACCTTGCCGAAGAACTCGTCGTTGTCGTTGATGTCCTCGGTGTATTTGACGGCGATGCCGGTGCGCCGGGTGAAACGGTCCAGCGTGGGGTGGTGCTTGCCGTCGTCGCTGACGTCCATGTACTCGGTCCAGTTGGAGAAGTTGAGCCGCTTCTCCTTCCGGGAGTGGTCCTGGGACGCCACGGCGTCGGTACGGCCGGCGGGCGGGATGCCGCAGGCCCCCAGGGCGCCCAGGCCGCCGGTGACGGCCGCCATGGCACTGCCCGCGCGCAGCAGCGAGCGGCGGGTCATGGCGAGCCGGCCGTTGGTCGCGCTCCGGCGCATGGCGGCGAGTTCGACCGCGGACAGGGGTTCGGGCTGCTGGTGGTGCTCCATGCGCGGTGCCCTTTCAGGGGTGAGCCCGGCGCTCGGCCGGCGGTGACGGTGCCGTGCGGCCGCTGGCCGCGGGGTTGCGCCCGTACGGGCGGGGAACGGGCGGGGCGAGGTGGGGGCTCGCTCCGGGGAGTCGTCCGGGGACGGGTCCGGGGGCCGTGCGGGCCCCCGGGCGGTCCGTCAGGTGCGGTCCCCGAAGATCGTGCGGTGCCAGTCCTTCCTGGCGACCGCGGTGTTGTCGTACATCACGTGCTTGACCTGCGTGTACTCCTCGAAGGAGTAGGCCGACATGTCCTTGCCGAAGCCGGACGCCTTGGCGCCGCCGTGCGGCATCTCGCTGATGATCGGGATGTGGTCGTTGACCCAGACGCAGCCCGCCTTGATCTCGCGGGTGGCGCGGCCGGTGCGGTAGACGTCCCGGCTCCAGGCGGAGGCGGCCAGCCCGTAGGGGGTGTCGTTGGCCAGGGCGATGCCCTCGTCGTCGCTGTCGAAGGGCAGCACGACCAGCACCGGGCCGAAGATCTCGGACTGCACGACCTCGCTGTCCTGGGCGGCGCCGGCGATCAGCGTGGGCAGGTAGTACGCGCCCTTGGCCAGCTCGCCCTGGGGGGCCGCGCCGCCGGTGACGACGGTGGCGTAGTCGCGGGCCCGGTCGACGAACGCGGCCACCCGGTCACGCTGGGTGTGCGAGATCAGCGGGCCCAGGTCGGTGGACGGGTCGAAGGGGTCGCCGAGCCGTACGGTCGCCATGAGGTCCGCGACGCCGCTGACGAAGGCGTCGTAGAGCGGGCGCTGGACGTAGGCGCGGGTGGCGGCGGTGCAGTCCTGGCCGGTGTTGATCAGCGCTCCGGCGACCGCTCCGTGGACGGCCGCCTCCAGGTCCGCGTCGTCGAACACGACGAACGGGGCCTTGCCGCCGAGTTCGAGGTGCAGGCGCTTGACGGTGCCGGTGGCGATCTCGGCGACGCGCTTGCCGACGGCGGTCGAGCCGGTGAAGGAGGTCATCGCGACGGTGCGGTGGCCCACCAGGTGCTCACCGGCGTCCCGGCCGGCCCCGGAGACGATGTTGAGCACTCCGTCGGGCAGCCCCGCGCGCTGGGCGGCCTGCGCGAAGAGCAACGAGGTCAGCGGGGTGATCTCGGCCGGCTTCAGGACGATGGTGTTGCCCGCGGCGATGGCCGGCAGTACCTTCCACGCGGCCATCTGGAGCGGATAGTTCCAGGGCGCGATGGAACCGACGACGCCGATGGGCTCGCGGCGGATCACGGAGGTGTGGTCGGCGCTGTATTCGCCGGCCGCCTTGCCCTCCAGATGGCGGGCCGCACCGGCGAAGAATGCGGCATTGTCGATCGAACCCGGCACATCGAACTCATTGCTGAGCTTGATCGGCTTTCCGCAGTTCAGCGATTCGGCGAAGGCGAGATCGGCGGCGTCCTCGGCGAGCGCGGCGGCGAAGCGGTGGAGGGTGTCGGAGCGCTCGCCGGGCGTGGCCCCGGCCCACTCCGGAAAGGCCCGTCCGGCCGCCTCGACGGCCGCGTCGACATCGGCCGTACCTGCGAGTTCGTAGCGGTACACCGTCTCGCCGGTCGCCGGGTCCACGACCTCCTGGCTGCGGCCGGAGGTGCCGCTCCGGAGGCTGCCCGCAATGAATTGCGCGCCCTGGGCGAATCGCTCGGTGACGTCGAATCGGTGATCCATGGTGCTCTCCTCCGCCGGGCGCCGGGGCGGCTCCGCGGCACTGCCTGGCGTAGCTATTTCCGGAATCGATGGCCGATCTTGACAGAGTAGAACAGCCTCAACAAGGGATTCCGTTGTTGCCTTTTGGTTACGCGACGAATTCTGCGATTTCTGGGGTGCGGACCCCGACACGTTGTCAGTGCCCGCTGACAGAATCCCGGCATGATGCACGACAGCACGGGGAGCGATCCGGGGCAGGCCCCGGGGATCGCCGGGGGGATCATGGACGGGCGCGCCGCGGACGGGCCGCGCTCGGTCGAGGAACTGTGCCGGGAGACATCCACCGGCAAGCGTCCGAAATACGTCTTTTTCTGGGGGCACCGCCCGCGTCGCGCCGGCGGCCTGAGCCCGAGCTGCTTCAGCCAGTGGTGGCCGGCCCCCTTCACGGTCGACGGGACCACCTACGCCACCGCCGAGCACTGGATGATGGCCGCCAAGGCCCGGCTCTTCGGCGACGCCGAGGCCGAGCGGCAGGCCGTCGCGGCCGGCCACCCCAAGCAGGCCAAGGACGCCGGCCGGAAGGTCCGGGGCTTCGACGAGGAGACCTGGCACCGCCACCGCTTCGCCCTGGTCGTCGAGGGCAGTCTGCACAAATTCGGCCAGGACCCCGCCCTGCGGGACTTCCTGCTGGGCACGAACTCCCGCGTCCTGGTCGAGGCCAGTCCGCTGGACCGCATATGGGGCATCGGCCTGGCCGCCGACGACGAACGCGCCACGGCCCCGGAGCGCTGGCGCGGGCTGAACCTGCTCGGCTTCGCCCTGATGGAGGCCCGCCAGCGGCTGCGCGAGGACGCGGCGGCGTAGCGGGAGGGCGCCTTCGAGGGCAGCCCGCCGGCCCGTCACCCGACCGGCATAGCATGACGGGGCCGACCGGGCCGTTCCGCTCATCCCGCCCATCCCTGACCAGGAGGATCCGTTGTCCGATCTCGATGCCTTCATCGCGGGCCTGCCGAAGGCGGAGCTGCATGTCCACCACGTCGGCTCGGCCTCGCCGCGGATCGTCTCCGAGCTGGCCGCCCGGCACCCGGACTCCGCCGTCCCCACCGACCCCGAGGCGCTGGCCGACTACTTCACCTTCCGCGACTTCGCGCACTTCATCGAGGTCTACCTCTCCGTCGTGGACCTGATCCGCGACGCCGAGGACGTCCGGCTGCTGACGTACGAGGTCGCCCGGGACATGGCGCGCCAGCAGATCCGCTACGCCGAGCTGACCATCACGCCGTTCAGCTCCACCCGCCGCGGCATCCCCGACGCCGCGTTCGTCGAGGCCATCGAGGACGCCCGGAAGTCCGCGGAGTCCGAGCTGGGCGTGGTGCTGCGCTGGTGCTTCGACATCCCCGGCGAGGCCGGTCTGGAGGCCGCCGAGGAGACCGCCCGGATCGCCTGCGACCTGCAGCCCGAGGGACTGGTGTCGTTCGGGCTCGGCGGACCCGAAATCGGCGTCCCGCGCCCGCAGTTCAAGCCCTACTTCGACCGCGCGATCGCCGCCGGACTGCACTCCGTACCGCACGCCGGCGAGACCACCGGCCCCGGCACGATCTGGGACGCGCTCCGCGACCTCCGCGCCGAGCGCATCGGGCACGGCACCAGCGCGACCCAGGACCCCGCGCTGCTCGCCCATCTCGCCGAGCACCGCATCCCGTTGGAGGTCTGCCCCACCTCCAACATCGCCACCCGCGCGGTCCGCACCCTGGACGAGCACCCGATCAAGGAGATGGTCGACGCGGGCGTCCTGGTCACCATCAACAGCGACGACCCGCCGATGTTCGGCACCGACCTCAACACCGAATACGCCGTCGCCGCCCGGCTGTTGGGCCTGGACGCCGCCGGACTGGCCGCCCTGGCCAAGAACGGCGTCGAGGCCTCCTTCATGGACGCCCCGGCCAAGGCCCGGCTGGCCGCCGAGATCGACGCGTACACCGCCTCCTGGCGCGGCTGAACGGCCCATCCGGCCGCTGCCCGGCGGCGTTCCCCCGCAGGAACGCCGCCGTCGTCGGCGACACAACGACCGGATCTGCCCGCGTCATATCCGGCCAATCGCCTTATCCTGCCCTCCTGACGAAGCGTCACACGGTGCAGGAGGTCGCGTGCCCGGCTCACGAGGCGATGCGGATGATCCCCACGGCGGGACGGACCACTCGGGGCCGGGCCCGCGTACGGCCCCGCCCGACGAGCGCTCCTGGCTGAAGCGGCACGGCCCCGAGACGCTGATCGGTTCGGTGATCGTGGCCGCGGTGACCACCGTGCTGACCGTGACGATCCCGCTGCTCGCGGGCGGTGAACGGGACGACGACCGCGGCGGCGTGGCGGGGCCCGGCCACGCCCGGTCCGCCGTCACGGCCACGACCGAGCCCCCGACCTGCACGATGATCGACTGCGACGGCCTCGACCCCAAGGACACCCACTGCGACCGGGGCGCGGTCACCCTGGCCCGGGAGCTGGCCGGGAGCATGCAGGTCTCGGTCCGCTACAGCCCCGGCTGCCGCACGGTCTGGGGCAAGCTGGTCGGCGCCGAGAAGGGCGACACGATCGAGATCGCCACCTCCCCGACCAAGAAGGAACGCAAAGCCGTACGTACCGGCCACACCCAGTACACGGCCATGCTCCCGGCCGGCAGGACGTTCTCCGCCCAGGCCATCGGCACCAGCCTCAAGGGCCAGCCTTCCCACGACCTCCCCCCGGGCGACCAGGTCCGCATCGGAGCCGGCCAGAACGACATCCCGCCGCTCTAGGCGCGGCGCCCCCGCCGCGTTCCGCCCCCTCCCTACAGCCCCACGATCCCGTTCCACTCCTTCGCGAACTCGGCCCGCTCCTTGGACGTGATGTCCCGCGCGATGGCCAGCCGCTTGCGCATCGCGTCATCGGGGAAGATCAGCGGGTCCTCGGCGAGCGCGGCCCGCTCCTTGTCCTTGGAGGAGGCCAGGACGTCGCGCGCGGCCGGTACGGGACAGACGTAATTGACCCAGGCAGCCAGGTCCGCGGCGACCTCCGGCGCGTAGTAGTAGTCGATCAGTCGCTCCGCGTTGCGCTTGTGGTCGGCGAGGTTGGGGATCATCAGGCTCTCCGCCCACAGTTCGGCGCCCTCCTCGGGCACCACGAAGTCGATGTCCGGGTTGTCCGCCTGGAGCTGGATCACATCGCCCGAGTAGGCCTGGGCGGCGAGCACATCCCCCGAGTCGAGGTCCTTGATGTAGTCGTTGCCGGTGAAGCGCCGGATGTGGCCCTTGTGGACCAGACCGCGGATCTGGTCGGTCATCCGGTAGAAGTCGTCCGCCGTCCAGCGGGTGATGTCGGCCCCGCTCCCCTGCATGAGCAGGGCGAACGCCTCGTCGAGCCCGGAGAGCAGGGTGACCCGGCCGCGCAGGTCGGGCTTCCAGAGGTCCGAGGTGTGCTTGATCTCCCGGCCGAGCTTCTTGCGGTTGTAGGCGATGCCGGTGATCCCGGACTGCCAGGGCACCGAGTGCAGCCGGCCGGGGTCGAAGTGCGGGGTGCGCAGCAGCGGGTCGAGGTGCTTGGCGACGTTCGGCTGGGCGGCGCGGTCCATCTCCTGCACCCACCCGAGCCGGACGAACCGCGCGCACATCCAGTCACTGATGACGATCAGGTCGCGGCCGGTGCTCTGGTGGTTCATCAACGCCGGGCTGATCTTGCCGAAGAACTCGTCGTTGTCGTTGATCTCCTCGGTGTACGTGACGGAGATCCCGGTGCGCCGCTGGAACGCGTCGAGGGTGGGTCGCCGCTCCTTGTCGTGGTCGTCGACGTCGATGTAGAGCGGCCAGTTGGCGAAGACGATCTTCCGGTCCCGCCCGGAACGGTCCGGGCCACCGCGGTCCGCGGCCTCGACGTACGCGGGCGGCACCCCGCATCCGGTCAGGGCTGCCAGCGCCCCCGTCACACCCGTTGCGCCCATGCCCCGGAGCAGCATCCGCCGCGAAAGATCAGCCATGGCGAGCACTCTCACGTGCCGCGGGCGGAGGCGGCAAGCGACAGAGCGTCAGTTGCCGGGCCTCCGCCCGCGACGGTGTGTCGAGCGTTCCCTGGCGCTCGACGGTGGGGATCCCCCGGGTCGGCCGGTCGGGCCGGCCGGTCTGCTCAGTCGTTGAGCGAGGTCATCACGTGCTTGATCCGGGTGTAGTCGTCGAAGCCGTAGGCCGAGAGGTCCTTGCCGTAACCGGACTTCTTGAATCCGCCGTGCGGCATCTCGGCGACCAGCGGGATGTGGGTGTTGATCCACACACAGCCGAAGTCGAGGCTCTTGGACAGCCGCATGGCGCGGGCGTGGTCCTTGGTCCACACCGAGGACGCCAGCGCGTACTCGACGCCGTTGGCCCACGCCACCGCCTGCTTCTCGTCGGAGAAGGACTGGACGGTGATGACCGGGCCGAACACCTCCTGCTGGACGATCTCGTCGTCCTGCTTGAGTCCGGAGACGACGGTCGGGGCGAAGAAGTAGCCCTTCTCGCCGACCTGCTCGCCGCCCGCCTCGATCTTGGCGTGCGCGGGCAGCCGCTCGATGAAGCCCTTGACCTGCTTGAGCTGGTTGGCGTTGTTCAGCGGGCCGTAGAGCACGTCCTCGTCGTCGATCGCACCGGTCTTGGTCTCCGCGGCCTTCTTGGCGAGCGCGGCGACGAACTCGTCGTGGATGGACTCCTGGACGAGCACGCGGGTGGCGGCCGTACAGTCCTGGCCGGCGTTGAAGTAGCCGGCGACCGCGATGTCCTCGACGGCCTTGGCGATGTCGGTGTCCTCGAAGACCACGACCGGGGCCTTGCCGCCCAGCTCCAGGTGGACCCGCTTGAGGTCCTTGGAGGCGGACTCGGCGACCTGCATACCGGCGCGCACCGAGCCGGTGATCGAGGCCATCGCCGGGACCTCGTGCTCGACCATCAGGCGGCCGGTCTCGCGGTCACCGCAGATGACGTTGAACACGCCGCGCGGGTGGCCCAGCTCGTCCAGCACGCTGCCGATGATGTCGGCGATCAGCACCGTCGAGGCGGGGGTGGTGTCGGACGGCTTGATGACGACGGTGTTGCCCGCGGCCATGGCCGGGGCGAACTTCCAGACGGCCATCATCATCGGGTAGTTCCACGGCGCGACCTGGGCGCAGACGCCCACCGGCTCGCGGCGGATGATGGACGTGAAGCCGTCCATGTACTCGCCCGCCGAGCGGCCCTCCAGCATCCGGGCGGCACCCGCGAAGAAGCGGATCTGGTCCACCATCGGCGGGATTTCCTCGGAGCGGACGAGCGCGATCGGCTTGCCGCAGTTCTCGGACTCGGCGGCGATCAGCTCCTCGGCGCGCTCCTCGAAGCGGTCCGCGATCTTGAGCAGGACCTTCTGCCGCTCGGCGGGGATCAGGTCACGCCATACGGGAAAAGCAGCCTCGGCCGCGGCCATCGCCGCGTCCACGTCGGCGGCACCCGAGAGAGGGGCGGTGGCGTATGCCTCACCCGTCGCGGGATTGACCACCTCCGTGGTCCGCCCGTCGGCGGCGTCCCGGAACTCCCCGTCGATGTAGTTGCGCAGACGACGCAGTGCGGTGGTCACTGTGCGCCCCCTTCAGTCAGATGTCCGGTCATTGGGAACCACTGTCCGGTGGTTAGGCACCACCCTAGCCGCGGAACCCACGTTTTCAACACACCCGCCACTCGGGAACAACGGAATCAGTGAAATTCTGACCTCGACACGACTAATTTCATCGATTTGGGGTTGCAAGACTGTCGAGGCTCGTGCACAGTGAGGGACGTGGCCACTCGTGACAGAAACGGCACTCCGTCGATCGACTCCGTCTCCCTGGCGATCATCGAGCAGCTCCAGGAGGACGGGCGCCGTCCGTACGCCGCGATCGGCAAGGCCGTAGGCCTGTCCGAGGCGGCCGTGCGGCAGCGCGTACAGAAACTGCTCGACCAAGGCGTGATGCAGATCGTCGCGGTCACCGACCCCCTCACGGTCGGTTTCCGTCGGCAGGCAATGGTCGGCATCAACGTCGAGGGTGACCTCGACCCCGTGGCCGACGCCCTGACGACCATGGAGGAGGTCGAGTACGTCGTCATGACGGCAGGCTCCTTCGATCTCATCATCGAGATCGTCTGCGAGGACGACGACCACCTTCTGGAAATGATCAACAAGCGGATCCGCACGCTTCCCGGCGTTCGATCCACCGAGAGCTTCGTCTACCTCAAGCTCCGGAAGCAGACCTACACCTGGGGAACGAGATAGCAATGAGCCAGGACCTCTCCAAGACGGCCTACGACCACCTGTGGATGCACTTCACCCGCATGTCGTCGTACGAGAACTCTCCCGTGCCGACGATCGTGCGCGGTGAGGGCACCAACATCTACGACGACAAGGGCAAGCGCTACATCGACGGCCTCGCCGGCCTCTTTGTGGTCAACGCCGGACACGGCCGGGTCGAGCTCGCAGAGACCGCCTACAAGCAGGCGCAGGAACTGGCCTTCTTCCCCGTGTGGTCCTACGCCCACCCCAAGGCCGTCGAGCTGGCCGAGCGCCTGGCCCAGCACGCCCCGGGCGACCTGAACAAGGTCTTCTTCACCACCGGTGGCGGCGAGGCCGTCGAGACCGCCTGGAAGCTGGCCAAGCAGTACTTCAAGCTCACCGGCAAGCCCACCAAGCACAAGGTCATCTCGCGTGCGGTCGCCTACCACGGCACCCCGCAGGGCGCCCTGTCGATCACCGGCCTGCCGGGCCTGAAGGCCCCCTTCGAGCCGCTGGTCCCCGGCGCGCACAAGGTGCCGAACACCAACATCTACCGCGCCCCGATCTTCGGTGACGACCCGGAGGCCTTCGGCCGCTGGTGCGCCGACCAGATCGAGCAGCAGATCCTCTTCGAGGGCCCCGACACCGTCGCGGCAGTCTTCCTGGAGCCGGTGCAGAACGCCGGTGGCTGCTTCCCGCCGCCGCCCGGCTACTTCCAGCGGGTCCGCGAGATCTGCGACCAGTACGACGTGCTGCTCGTCTCCGACGAGGTCATCTGCGCCTTCGGCCGCCTCGGCACGATGTTCGCCTGCGACAAGTTCGGCTACGTCCCGGACATGATCACCTGCGCCAAGGGCATGACCTCGGGCTACTCCCCGATCGGCGCCTGCATCATCTCCGACCGCCTGGCCGAGCCGTTCTACAAGGGCGACAACACCTTCCTGCACGGCTACACCTTCGGTGGCCACCCGGTCTCCGCGGCCGTCGGTATCGCCAACCTCGACATCTTCGAGCGTGAGGGTCTCAACAAGCACGTCCTCGACAACGAGGGCAACTTCCTGAGCACCCTGCAGAAGCTGCACGACCTGCCGATCGTCGGCGACGTCCGCGGCAACGGCTTCTTCTACGGCATCGAGCTCGTCAAGGACAAGGCCACCAAGGAGTCGTTCAACGACGAGGAGACCGAGCGCGTCCTCTACGGCTACCTCTCCAAGGCCCTGTACGACAACGGTCTCTACTGCCGGGCCGACGACCGTGGCGACCCGGTCATCCAGCTGGCCCCGCCGCTGATCGCCGACCAGTCGGTCTTCGACGAGATCGAGCAGATCCTGCGCGCGGTCCTCACCGAGGCCTGGACCAAGCTCTGATCATCGCGTCACCTCCTGTTTCGCTGATGCGGAGCTCACAGATACACAACTGAACACCCAGCGGCTCAGATTCACTCACTTCAAGCCATACGAGTGAATCTGGGCCGTTGTGCTGCCAAGCGGCGAATACCGGGGGTCAGCAATCCTTACCGTGCTAGTGACCGATACCCTCCATGGTCGTTCACCCGCTCGGGGGAACGAATCGACGCGAACGAGCAAGAGGTGCGCAGATGGTGGCCCCGCCTGACAACGACGTTCTCTGGGCCCGCGGCCTGCACCACACGTACGGTGGGACCACCGCCCTCGCCGGCATCTCGCTCGGCGTCCGCGAAGGCGAGATCCTCGCCGTCAACGGCCCGCGCGGCAGCGGTAAGACCACCCTCCTGAAGTGCCTCTCCGGTCAACTCGTCCCGACCGAGGGCGAGGTCTGGTTCAACAGCGCCCCCGTGCACACCCTCTCCTCCCCCAGCCGCGAACGGCTGCGTCTCGACCGGTTCGGCTGGATCGACACCGAACCTCACCTCGTTCCCGAACTCACCGCCTGGGAGAACGCCGCCCTCCCCCTACTACTGCGCGGCACCGGCGCCCGCTCCGCGAAGCACACCGCGATCGAATGGCTCGACCGCCTCGACGTCGGCATGTGTGCCCGCCGCCGCCCCGCCCAGCTCGACCAGTCCCAGCGCCAGCGCGTTGCCATCGCCCGCGCCCTCGCCACCACCCCTCAGGTGCTGTTCGCCGACGAGCCGACCGCCCCCCTGCACCACGCCGACGGCACCCAGGTCCTGCGCACCCTGACCACCGCGGCCCGCTCGCACCAGATCACCGTGGTCCTGGCCACCCACGACCCGGACATCGGTACCCTCGCCGACCGGTCCGTCGCACTTCTCGACGGCCGCCAGTCGACCGCCGCACCGGCCGGCGCCGGCTCCCCCGATGAGGAAAGCAGGGCAGCGTGCTCGCTCTCCGTCTAGCCCGCGGCTCTCACCCCCTCGTCCTGCTGCGCCGCCTCCTCGTGTCCACCGCCGCGGCCGGCACCGGCTTCCTCATGCTGTCCACCATCGGCCACGCCGCCGGCCACCCGGCCGCGGCCGAGGAATCCGTCGTACGGCTGCTGTGGTGCGCCGCCCCGCTCGCCGCCACCGCACAGCTCGCGGTCTCCACGGCCCGCACCGACCCGGCCGCCCGCCTCCAGCGCGGCATGACCGCCGCCGGCCTGGGCCCCCTCCGACTCACCCTCCTCGCCACCGCTTCCACCGCGCTGACCTGCTTCCTCGGCGTCCTCCTCTCGCTGCTCGTCTTTCTGCGCCTCCGCGGCGACCTCGGCGGCACGGACACCGCCCGCTCCCTCGGCATCGACGCCGACCTGCTGGGCGCCGGCCACCCCCTGCCGTTCGTCGGTGCCCTCCTCCTGCTGGCCCTCGTACCGCTGACCGCGTCCGCCGCGACCGCCGTCTCCCTGCGCCCCCGCGACGACGCCGGGTCACAGGACGCCGAGCCCCGCCCCCGGACCGCCCCGCCGTCCGGTCTCCCCTGGGGCATCGCGCTGGCCGCCGCGGGCCTGGCGATCGAGGCCTACACCAGCCCCGCCTCCAGGTCCCATGGCGGACTGCTCCCCCTGCCCGGCCGGTTGATCGGCAGTCCCCCGGGCGTACTGGGCGGCTGGGCCCTGTCGGCCCTGGGACTCGTCCTGGCCGGCCCCGGCCTGGTGCATCTCTGCGGCCGCCTCCTGTGCGCCGGCCGACCCGGCGCCCTGCGCCTCCTCTCCGGACGCGTCCTCCAGGAAGAGTCCCACCGCCTGGGCCGCCCGCTGGGCGTCCTGTGCGCGGTCGCCTCCGCTGCCTACGTCGCCGTCAAGGTCTACGACTCCGTGCCCTCCCGTCCTTTCGGTCCCCTCACGGGCGTCGGCGCAACGGTCGTCCTCGCCTGTGTCACCGCCAGCGCCCTGACCGCCGCCCTGGAATCCCGCTCGGCCCGCGCCCGGACCACGGCTGCCCTCCGCCGCTTGGGCGCTTCCGCCTCCGTCCTCCACCGTGCCGCCGCTCTCCGCGCCCTGGTCCTCTTGATCGTCCTGGTTCCCCTGACCTGGACGGTGGCTGAAATGGCGACGCTGCCGCTGATGCATTGAGCTGGCGGGTCGGCTGCGCAGTGGGCTGACCCTTGAGCTGTGCTTTGAGCTGACGGTGAGCTGTGCATCGTGTTGGCGAGTGAGCTGGGGGTTGTGGTGTGGGTTGTGGTGTGATTCAGCTGAGGGGGTAGGGAGTTGGGCGGTGGTTGGGGTGGTGTGTCCAGCCGCTGAGTGGGTCTCCTGAGGCCGGTGCGGGCGGCCGCAGCCAGGTGGCGGTCAGGCTGTTGGCGTCAGATGGTGGGACCGGCCAGCCAGTTCAGGTGGTGGAACCGGCCAGCCAGTTGGCCTGCCTGCGGCGATGTCGGGCGGGTAGGTCGGGCTGGCAGGCGTGGCGGTGGGTGGTCGGTGGCTGAGGGGGTGCGTCGTAACAGCGCGGTGCGTGCGCGTATGCCGTACACATCTGACCCGTAGGGCAGTCCACCTGACGCAGTGCCCCTGAGACAGGGCCACTGAGTAGGGCCCTCCTCCCCCTCGACCCGCGATGCCCAGGTAGGGGCGATGACGGCCCCTTGCCCAACCCGAGTGCGCGCCCCGCAGTCAGCGGCGGTCCAGCGCCGTGACTTCTACCTCTATTCGCCAGTCCGGTTGAGCCAGAGCTGACACTTCCAGCAGCGTGTCGGCGGGATAGGGCTCGGACAGGAACTCCTCGCGCAGCGTGATGACATGGTCGAGGTGGGCCGCCATGTCCGTCACGAAGATGCCGACCTTGACGACATCGACCAGCGAAGCACCCGCCTCGGCCAGGACCCGTTCGACGTTCGCGAAAGCCTGCCGGCCTTGTTCCAGGAAATCGTCCGAGACGGTCCGCCCCTGCTCGTCGATTCCCGCCTGCCCCGAGACGTGGATCAAACCGCCCGCCCTGATGGCCTGTGAGATCTTGTACGGCTCGTACCAGTCCGGCACGGTGGCGATCCGCTCGATCTCGGTCGCGTTCCCTGCCTCGATCGCCACGTTCTCCGTTGCCATCTTCATCTCCCCCTAGTTCCATGCACGCGCATCAGTTGCATGCACATACATAAGTTTCGGACGCATGTACGCTGCTGTCAAGGGCCCAGCGGAAAAAAGCAGAAGGGGCGGATGGCGATGGACGCGGAGCACTGGGACCGGCTCGGAGCACTGCACACGCGCGTCGAGCAGGAACTGGCAAAAGCCCTGCAGCAGCACCACAGCATCGGGCTGTCGGAATACCGCGCGCTGGCCCGGCTGGCAGAGGCAGGCGACGGCGAGCTGCGGATGCAGGAACTCGCCGATCTCATCGGTCTCAACCAGAGCTCGGTGAGCCGACTGGCCTCGCGCCTGGAGTCCTCCGGCCTCACCCGCCGCGACCTGTGCCCCGACGACCGGCGCGGGGTGTACAGCGTGATCACCGAGGAAGGCCGCAAGCTGCAGAAGAAGGCACGGCCGACGTACGACGGCGCCCTGCGCGCCGCCCTGGATGCCGCGGCCGCCGACCGTAACCTCCGTCCCCTGGTGGAGTCCCTGCGGCCCTAGCATGTCGGGCGTGCACCGGAATTCAGAGTCCCCAGCGTCCGACCGTCACCCCGAACGCGACCGTGAGATCGAGTCCCTGGAGGAGTTCGACCAGGTCGCCTCCACCAGCAGCCTCGCCGGCTACCGCATACAGTCGGTCGATCTGACGGACCGTACGTTCGCGCTCCTCAGCACGGACACCGCGGAATCCGTGTTTCTCGGCTGCGCCATGGAACCGGACGCGGCGGCCAAGGTCCGGGCCGGCGGCGCCTTGGTCTTCCCGCCCATACCGGACCTGCCGTGCGATCCCTATCGGGGCAGCTTGTACGGGCCGGAGGAGCTTTTCGAGGGGCTGGTCGACGCGGGCTACGACACCACCCCGGACGCGCTCGCCTATCACTGGTACCAGGACACCAAATCGGACGGCGACATCTTCGCCTCGATGCTGCGCAGCATCCACGACGACGCGGTCTCCGACGCCCTCGACGAACACCTTGCGGGCGCACAGGTGGTGGGCATCATGGGCGGACATGCGCTGGAGCGCGGGTCCGCAGCCTACGCAGGGGCGGCCCGGCTCGGTCGCCGCCTCGCGCGCGACGGCCTGACCGTGGCGACGGGTGGTGGACCGGGCGCGATGGAGGCCGCGAACCTCGGCGCGTATGCCGCGCCCTTCGAGGACGACATGCTCGATTCCGCTCTGGAGATCCTTTCCAAGGCACCCCACTTCGGCCCGTCGATCACCGATTGGGCGCGCGCCGCCTTCGACGTACGCCGGAGCCGGCCGGGCGGCGGCTCCTCGGTCGGCATTCCGACCTGGTTCTACGGACACGAACCGCCCAATGCCTTTGCGTCCCACATCGCCAAGTACTTCGTCAACGCGGTGCGCGAGGACGGCCTGCTGGCACGCTCGAACGCCGGCGTCGTGTTCCTGCCCGGCGCGGCCGGGACCGTACAGGAGATCTTCGACAATGCGACGCCGAACTACTACCAGTCGCGGGGCGAGCCGACCCCGATGGTGCTGGTGAACCGCGCGCACTGGACCGAGAAGCTGCCCACCTGGCCCCTGCTCCAGGCCCTCGCCACGGACCGCCCCATGGCTACCCGGATCGCCCTCGTCGACTCGGTGGATGAGGTCCCGGACGCGCTCGTCCGCCTGAGAGGCGGGGCTTCATCCTGAGCGAGGGAACGTTCTTCCACCCGGCCATCCGAAAGACGAACGGGCGCTCCTGCCGGCAACGTGTGATCCGTTTGCCCGCTGAGGCAACTCCCCTCCCGAATTGCACGTCTGCCTAGCAGGCAATGAACAGGTAATGCAGACAGCGGGCGAACGGAGCTCTCGGTGATCATCGGCCTTCTGACGGCCGTGGCGGCCTCGGCCTGCTACGGCACGGGTTCGGTCCTACAGGCGGTCGGCTCCCGTAAATCCGCCCGCCAGGAGGCGGCCAAGGCCTCCACCACGGGCGTCACCCAGCATGGCGGCCCCAGCCTCTCCTCGACCGCCAAAGCCGCCGTGACCTGGGAATTCCTGCTGGGCTCCGTACTGGACTTCATCGGTTTCGGGCTCGGCGCGCTGGCGGCCCGGCTGCTGCCGCTGTTCCTCTCCCAGACCGTGATCAGCGCGAACCTCGTGATCACCGCCGTTCTGAGCATCAAGCTCCTCGGCATCCGGCTCAGCAAGGCCGAGTGGGGCTCCATCGGCGTGGTCTGTTCCGCGCTGGTGCTGCTCGCCACGGCCGCAGGCCCGGAAGGCAGCGGCCACACCCCGATCGCCACCCACTGGTGGCTGCTCGCCGTCTCCATCCTGCTCATGGGAGGCGGCACCTTGATCGTTCGCCTGATGGGCGGACGGGCTGCAATCTTCGCCGGTCTGCTCTCCGGCCTGGGCTTCGGTGCCCTCGGCGTCGGCGTACGGGTGCTGAACGGCGCCGACCCCTTCCATCTGCCGTCCATGCTCGCCGACCCCGCCCTGTACGCGATCCTCGTCGCGGGCCTCGGCGGCATGTATCTGCACACCGTCGCCCTGCAGATCGGTTCGGTGAACGGCGCCACGGCGGCGCTCGTGGTGGGCGAGACCGTGGTCCCCGGCATCCTCGGCGTCCTCTGGCTCGGCGACTCCTCCCGTCCGGGATTCGCCTGGGTCGCCGTCCTCGGTTTTGTAGTGGCCGTGGCGGGAGCGGTCGCGGTCGCCTGGTTCGGCGAGCCCGAGCCGGACGGTTCCCACGCCGCTACGGCGTCGGCGACACGATCGAGCACGGGGGCTGACAAGGAGCTGGGATCCGCAGGTCCGGGCGCGCCCGAGGCGGCGAACGAGGCTCTGCCGGACGGTGCCGCGTCTTCTCCCGGTCACGACCAGCCATCGGGCGCGGCGAGGGATGTCCGGCCCAGCGCCGAGCGCAGCCGATAGCCCTTTCGTCCTCTGGCCAGTCATCACGCCGGATCGTCGTAGGAGCCGGTCCCAGTCGCAGTCTCACTCCGAGCTGCCCCGGACACGCCCTTTCTCCCTCCGTCAGTTGCCAGTTGCCAGTTGCACGGCATCGGTGTCGGTCAGCATGGCGTTGCGGTATTTCGAAACGGCATGCCGACTGCGTCCGTCGTCCATATGACTGGCCACACTGGCCCGCGCAATGTGGGGCGTGCAGCCGGCCCCCACCACCCCCGACCGTGCCGCGAGTCTGCGACGGGTGCCGGCCGAGGGCGACGATTGCGCCGACGCTCTGTCCCCACTTCTCGGCGGGCGAGCCCGCGCGCCGTTCATCATGCAGCCCGCACGCGGCCGGCTTCACCAGCCGCGACGTCGACAACTGCGTTACATATAAGGGGTATTGGTAGCCCATCATTCCTCCGTCCTCGCGTGATCACGAGGCTACGAAGTGCTGGCTCGCAGGGCGTCAACCCAGCAACTGAACCTCGGCGTCAACCCGTGGCATGACATGTGGTCGAGAGATCAACCCGTGCGGCGACGCTGCGGCGAGGCTCGGTTTTGAAAAATATCGGCATGAGCAAATCTCTCCAGCATCGGCTGCGCGGGTGGATCGCGTCGCCCTCATACCCCTGGATCACCGGCGGAGCGCTGACGGCGTTCGCTGCCGCGGAACTGGTGGTCGTGCCGCGGCACTCGCTGGTGATCGCGCTCGCCGTGCTGGCGTCCACCGCGGCCCTGGCTTGGCGCCGTTCCTACCCAGTCATCGCAGTGGTCGCGGTCGTAGCGGTCCAGGTCAGCTTCGCGGCCGGCAGCGACCTCTATATCGCGGCCGCCGCGAGCGGGCTGATCAGCTGCTACACCCTCGGGCGTCGCAGAGTTGCCCACCCTGCGGTCGTTGTCGTCGCCGGCTCGGTTCTCTCGCTCATCGTGAATCAGTGGCACATTGCGACATGGGGATGGCCCGCCCACTCCGCCAGTCTGTATGCCGAGTGGTTCGTACTGAGCATGGCGATCCTTGCGGCGGTGGCGATGGGTGATGCGGTGCGTGCACGGGAGGAAACACGTCGGGAGCGCGCCGCGGCACAGGCTCGCTTGATCGAGATGGAGCGGCAGCAGGCAGCCGATGCCGAGCGGGCGGCGATCGCCCGCGAACTCCATGATGTCATCTCGCACTCGGTCTCGATGATCGCGGTCCAGGCCGAGAGCGCCACCTACACCACCCCAGGTCTCTCGCCGCAGGCCCGCGAGGGCTTTCAGCAGATCGCCGCCTCCGCCCGCTCGTCGATGACGGAGCTGCGCCGGCTGCTGGGCGCCCTGCGGACGGGGCCCGATGACAAGGCCGGCACGGCTCCCCAGCCGACCCTCGACGCACTGGACGACCTCATAACCCAGCACCGCTCGGTGGGCGGTGAGGTCGAGCTGCGCATCAGCGGTGAACGCGTTGCGCTGCCCACCTCCTGGGAGCTGTCCGCATACCGCATCGTGCAGGAGGGGCTGACCAACGCGCGTCGGCATGCTCCGGGGGCTCATACGGTGGTGGAGATCGGCTACTGCTCCGACCGGCTGGCGGTGCGCATCGCGGACGACGGACCAGGTCCGGTGGATGCGGTCCACACCGGCCACGGGCTGGTCGGCATGCAGGAGCGGGCGGCGCTGCTCGGCGGGAAGTTCACAGCCGGGCCCGGACCCGACGGCGGCTTTCTCATAGAAGCGGAAATCCCTTGGTGATCAGAGCAATCGTCGCTGACGACCAGGCGGTCGTCCGCACCGCCTTCGTCAATCTGCTGGGCACTCAGGACGACATCGAGGTGGTCGGTGAGGCCGAGGACGGAGTCCAGGCGGTGCGTGTCGCCGCGAAGCAGCGGCCCGACCTGGCGCTGCTGGACATCCGCATGCCGCACAAGAACGGCATCGAGGCTGCTCGGGAGATCACCCGGGCGTCCGGCGGCACCACGAAAGCGCTGATGCTGACGACGTTCGGTCTCGACGAGTACGTCTATGACGCGCTCGCGGCCGGGGCCAGCGGCTTCCTGCTGAAAGATGCGACCTTCCCGGAACTTCTCCATGCCGTAAGGGTGGTGGCGGAGGGGAATGCCCTTCTCGCGCCGGAACTGACGAAGCGGCTCATCGCGGCCTTCGTCAAGCAGCGCGCGGCACCGGTGCCCGTACGCACGGTAGAGGAGCTGACCGGCCGCGAGGTGGAGGTGCTCGTTCAGATCGCTCAGGGACTTTCCAACGCGGAGATCGCCGAACGACTGACAATCACCGACCACACCGTCAAGACGCACATCAACCGGCTGTTCACCAAGATGGGTCTACGTGACCGCGCTCAAGCGGTGATCCTTGCCTACGAGTTGGGCCTGGTGGTCCCGCGGGACAGCCGGCCGGACTCCCTTCCCCACGCACGACCAACAAACCACCCCTGAACAAGACACGACGACCACCTCAAGGAGCACTCCATGGCCGTGGCAGAGGCGCAAGCACAAGCACAGACACAGTTACTCCGCACCCGCCAGTTATTCCGCCGGGGTCGAAGCGTCCTTTTTCACAGCGTCCAGGACCACGACGTCCTGTGCGGTGAACGCGATCCCCACGCGCTCTCCCACCTCCGGCGCCTCGCGCAGGGCGCAGGCCGCCTCCAACTGCGGACCGCCAGAGGGCTGGAGCAGCAGGGCGACGTGCGTACCTCGGAAAGTGCGGGCCGCGACCCTACAAGGCAGGCCCTCAGGCGCGGGCATCAGCCGCACACCGGCCGGACGTACGAGCAGCCGGCACGGTCCGTCCGGGGTCCCGTTCGGGATCGGCACCTTGCCCCACGGGGTGACGGCGGCCTCCCCCTGCACCGTCGCCTCGACCACATTGTCGAAGCCGAGGAAGCGGGCGACGAACTCCGAGGCCGGGCGCTGCCAGACCTCCAGCGGAGTGCCGATCTGCGCGATCCGGCCCTCCTGCATCACCACGACCCGGTCGGCGAGCGCGAAGGCCTCACCCTGGTCGTGGGTGACAGCCAGTACGGTCGTCCCCAACTCCTGGAAGAGACTGCGCAGTTCGACGACCAGCCGCTCGCGAAGACCGCGGTCGAGCTGACCGAGCGGTTCGTCCAGCATCAGCAGGCGGGGGCGCGGGGCGAGCGCGCGGGCCAGTGCGACCCGCTGCTGTTCACCGCCGGACAGGGACGCCACGGCGCGCCGCTCGGCGCCCGGGAGCCCGACCAGGTCGAGCAGTTCGGCGACCGTACGGTCCCGGTCGGTGCGCGCGGTGCGTCGCATCCGCAGCCCGAAGGCGACATTGCCCGCGACGTCCCGCTGAGGGAAAAGCTGGTGGTCCTGAAACATCAGGCCGACCCCGCGCCGGTGCGTGGCCACTCCCGCCTGATCCCGCCCTTCCAGCAGCACCCGACCCGCGTCGGCCTGCTGAAGACCGGCGACCACCCGCAGCAGGGTGGACTTGCCACTGCCGCTCGGGCCCAGGACGCACACGATTTCGTGCGCGGCGACATCCAGGTCCACCGAGTCCAGGGCGGGGCGGTCGGCGGAGCCGAAGCGGACGGTCACGCCGTCCAGGCGCAGCAGGTCCAGCACAGTGGTCTCGGCCCGTGCCGTCATCTAGAACTCCCCGGGGTGGTTGATGCGGATGCGCTCCAGGACCAGCAGGGCGCCGGCGCAGACCACCATCAGGATGGTCGACAGAGCCATCGCCTGCCCGTAGTTGAGCTCTCCCGCTCGCCCCAGCAGCCGTGCCACGGCCACCGGAAGCGTCGGGTGGTCCGGCCGTGCGATGAACACCGTCGCACCGAACTCGCCGAGCGACACGGCGAAGGCGAACCCTGCGGCGATCAGCAGGGCCCGCCGCACCATCGGAAGATCGACCTCGCGCCATACCCGCCATGGCGAGGCACCGAGAACGGCGGCGGCCTCGCGCAGTCGCCCGTCGACCGCCTTCAGGACAGGCAGCATCGTCCGGACCACGAACGGCACCCCGACCAGCGCCTGGGCGAGCGGGACCAGCCACCAGGAGGCACGCAGGTCCAGAGGCGGCTTGTCGAGGGTGATCAGAAAGCCGAAGCCGACGGTCACCGCGGAGACACCGAGGGGCAACATCAGGAGGGCGTCGAAGCCCCGGACGAACCGGTTGACGACAGGTGTCCGCCCGGACGGCCTCCTGCGGAGCCGAGGCAAGGTCAGGGCGGCGGCCGCCAGCCCGCCGATCACCAAGGCGATCAGCGTCGCCGCGGCTCCGTAGGCGAGGGAGTTCCACAGGGCGTCGAGCGGGGCGACGGCGAAGGTGCTGTCGGCGGACGCGGCGGAGCGCAACGAGTCGTAGAAGATCGTCCCGTAGCCGTCAGGGCCGGCGAAAGACCGCTCGACGAGCACGACCAGCGGGCCGATGAGCAGCACAGTAATGATCAGGAAGTTGCCCCACAGCAGTGCCCATTGGCCGCGGCCGCGCGGTCGACGGGCGGCCTGCGAGGCATCCACGAGCCGGAGTGCGGTCTCCCGCCGGCGCACCGTCCAGGCGTGCAGCGCGAGAACGCCCAGTACGGCCGCGAACTGGATCATGGTGAGGACCGCGGCTGTCGGCAGGTCCAGGAAGTCCGCGGTCTGCCGGTAGATCTCCACCTCCAGCGTCGAGAAGGTGGGGCCGCCCAGGATCTGGACCACGCCGAAGGAGGTGAAGGTGAAGAGGAAGACCATCAGGGCGGCCGCCGCCACGGCCGGCCCCAGTGCGGGCAGCGTCACCCTGCGCCAGGCCGCGAACCGCCCGGCGCCCAGTACGCGCGCGGCCTCTTCCTGACGCGGATCGAGTTGCCCCCACAGCCCGCCGACGGTCCGTACGACCACGGCGTAGTTGAAGAAGACGTGCGCGAGCAGAATCGCCCACACCGAGGTGTCCAGGCGCAGGCCCCAGAGTTCGTCCAGCAGCCCTCCACGGCCGACGAGGGCCAGGAAGGCGGAGCCGACGACAACGGTCGGCAGCACGAACGGCACCGCCACCACCGCACGCAGCAGCTGTTTGCCGGGGAAGTCGAAACGCGCGAAGACGTAAGCCCCGGGCAGTGCGATGAGCAGCGTCAGGCCGGTGGAGGCCGCTGCCTGCCAGACGGTGAACCACAGCACATGGACGATGTCCGGGTCGGTCAGTACGGCTCCGAGCCGGCCGAGCTGCCACTGCCCGCCGTCCTTCAGCCCCCGTCCGACGATGGCGGCCACCGGATAGGCGAAGAACAGCGCGAAGAAGGCGAGCGGCACCGCCATCAGGCCGAGCCGCACCGCCGTTCCCCGCGCGGGGCGCGTGCGCCGCCGGGTGTGGACTACTTCAGAACGAGCGAGGACCACTGCTTGATCCACTGTTCACGGTTCTTGGTGATCGTTTCCGGCGGCAGCGTCGTCGGCTTGTCGATCTTGGTGCCGTACTTGGTGAACAGCGTGGGCACCTTGGCGTCCTGGCGCGCCGGGTTGACGAACATCTTGAGCGGTTCGTCCTCCTGGAACTGCTTGCTCAGGAGGAAGTCCAGGAGCGCCTTGCCGCCCTTCTCGTTCTTCGCGCCCTTGAGCAGACCACCGAATTCGATCTGCCGGAAGCAGGTGCCGGTCGCCACCCCGGTCGGGGCCTCCTTGGGGGCGGGCTTCTTGCCGAGGACCTCGGCCGGCGGGCTGGAGGCGTAGGAGACGACCAGCGGCTTGTCGCCCTTGCCCGCGCCTGCGGCGGAGCCCGAGAAGCGGTCGTTGTACGCCTGCTCCCAGCCGTCGACGACCTCGACGCCGTTGGCCTTGAGCTTCTTCCAGTAGTTCTGCCAGCCGGCGTTCCCGTACTTGGCGATGGTGGCGAGCTGGAAGGCGAGCCCCGGAGAGGAGGTGGCGGAGTTCTCGGTGACGAGCAGGTTCTTGTACTGCGGCTTGGTCAGATCGTCGAGGGTGGTCGGCGGCGCGAGCTTGTGCTTGGCGAAGTAGGCGCGGTCGTAGTTGACGCAGATGTCGCCGTAGTCGAGCGGGGTGACGCGGTGCCGGTCCTTGTCGAGCTGCAGGGCGGCCGGGACGTTGTCCAGGCCCTTGGCCTTGTAGGGGGTGAACAGCCCTTCGTTCAGTCCCCGTGAAAGGAGAGTGTTGTCGATTCCGAAGAAGACATCGCCCTGGGGGTTGTCCTTGGACAGGATCGCCTGGTTGACGGCCTTGCCGGCGTCCCCGCCCTTGACGAAGTTGACCTTGTAGCCGCTTTCCTTCTCGAAGGCGGCCAGGACGGATTTGGAGACAGCGAACGAATCATGGCTGACGAGCGTGACGGTCTTGGCGTCCGCGCTCCCGCCGCCCGAGCCGCCGCATGCGGCAAGCGTGGTCATACCGACCGCGGCGGCGAGCGCTGCCGCGGTGATCCTGCTGGTGGTGCTCACTGATTTCCTCCTGGCTGGCCAGGAAGAGACGCGGCCCCGCCCGGTGTCCTCGGCTCTCGACGTCGGGGGACGTACGGAGGGGACGCAGGGCGGGGCGCAACAGCATGAGTGACGACCGAACTTCCTACCCGGAATGACCCGGGCGAGGTTCAAGGGTCTGCGGGCATCGTATGGCTACGACGCTTCCGCACTCTCAGCGCTGTGGCGCTCCCCTGTCGGAATGTGCATTTGTTCGATCACACAGTACCAGCGGACAGTCAGCGTTCCGAGGCGGCGAGCTGCCCGCAGGCGCCGTCGATCTCCTGACCGCGGGTGTCCCGGACGGTCACCGGAACCCCGTGCGCCTCGATGGCCTGGACGAACGCCCGCTCGTCCTCGGGGCGCGAGGCGGTCCACTTCGACCCGGGCGTCGGGTTGAGCGGAATGAGGTTCACATGGACCCGCTTGCCCTTGAGCAGCCGGCCGAGGAGGTCACCACGCCATGCCTGGTCGTTGATGTCGCGGATCAGGGCGTACTCGATCGAGATCCGGCGGCCGGACTTCTCGGCGTACTCCCACGCCGCGTCCAGCACCTCGCGGACCTTCCAGCGCGTGTTGACGGGAACGAGCGTGTCGCGCAGCTCGTCGTCCGGGGCGTGCAGCGACACGGCGAGACGGCACTTGAAGCCCTCGTCGGCGAACCGCAGCATCGCCGGGACCAGGCCGACCGTGGAGACGGTGATGCCGCGCTGGGAGATGCCCAGTCCGTCGGGCTCCGGGTCGGTCAGCCGGCGGATGGCGCCGACCACCCTCTTGTAGTTGGCCAGGGGCTCGCCCATGCCCATGAAGACGATGTTGGACAGCCGCGCCGGACCGCCCGGCACCTCACCGTCGCGCAGTGCCCGCATCCCGTCGACGATCTGGTGCACGATCTCCGCGGTCGAGAGATTGCGGTCCAGCCCGGCCTGGCCGGTCGCGCAGAACGGACAGTTCATCCCGCACCCGGCCTGCGAGGAGATGCACATGGTGACCCGGTCCGGGTAACGCATCAGGACGGACTCGACGAGCGTGCCGTCGTGCAGCTTCCACAGCGTCTTGCGGGTGGTGTCGTCGTCGCACGAGATGTGCCGTACGACCGTCATCAGGTCCGGCAGCAGCTCGCTCGCCAGCTTCTCGCGGGCCGCCGCCGGGATGTCGGTCCACTGCGCCGGATCGTGCGCGTAACGGGCGAAATAGTGCTGCGACAGCTGCTTGGCGCGGAACGGCTTCTCACCGATCGCGGCCACCGCCTCGCGGCGCTCGACGGGGCTGAGGTCGGCAAGGTGCCGCGGCGGCTTCTTGGCCCCGCGCGGCGCGACGAAAGTGAGTTCTCCGGGTGCAGGCATGGTCCGTCCAGTGTCGCAGATCGTCTTGGGAGGCCCAGGTGCGATATGCGACTAGCCGGTCACCCTCAGTCGCCGTGTGGTCATGTCGTCGTCTGACGTCGTTGTCGTTGGTCCACCTGGCATGCGCCCGCGCGCTGTCGACGATGGCTGGCCGCTGCGCCGACAGCTGCCTGCTTCGGCTGGCGACGGAACGCTTCCCCGATGATTCTGCCGAACCGTTCAGTCGATGTTTCCGCCGACCCGACGCAAGATCCACCGGCGCGACGGATGTGTGTCGCAGGTGAACTGGACGAGCGTGACGTTGTTGTCGGTGGAGACGCCGCCCGCAACCGTCATGCACTTGCCGGTCTGTGCATTGACGAGCTGGAACGAGTTGCCGTTCTGGTTGGTGATAATCCAGCGGCGCGAGGGGTGCGTATCGCAATTGAACTGGACGAGCTCGACGTTGTTGTCGGTGGAGACACCGCCCGCGACGGTCGCGCACTTGCGGGTCTGGTCGTTGACGATTTGATTGGACCGGCCGTTGCTGTTGGTGACGAGCCAGCGACGCGAGGGATGCGAATCGCAATTGAACTGGACGAGCCTGACGTTGTTGTCGGTCGAGACACCGCCCGCAACCGTCGCACACTTACCGGTCTGTGCATTGACGAGCTGGAAGGTTCCGGATATCCGTGCCGGGGCAGTATCCGTAGCCGACTGTGCGACCGCGCCATCGGGAAAGAGCATGACGCCCCCGGCCACAAGAACTGTCGATGCCGTCAAAAGACGGCGCGTCCGGTTGTTTTTGCGCATAGGAGTGCCCTCTCGTGACTTCTGCGAGGAGGTGAGAAGGAAATACGTTGGCTCGTCCGCCGGTCCTTTTCCAGGGCCTCTGCGAAGCGAACTCCGATGCCGTGTCTATGGCTGACACTGGGCCACCGATGAAGGCCCGGCAGCGCTTCCCACCATCGAAGCACGACTCGCACAGATCGGCAGCCGGTAAGGGAGGGAGCTCGCGCCGAGGCGCCGTGCCTCCCCACCTTTCGACGGGGAAGCCGTCATGAGTCAGCTCAACCGGACGGCTTTCTGGCTGACCTACGGCGAGCTGGTCCGTCCACTCCGACCCCGGCGGATGCGTACCTCAGCATTGAGGAGTGAGTGCGCCACACATTCCGCATCTTCGGGTGTCAGCACCATCTCTTGAGTCCGAGCCACCGCCATGCGAACTGTGCCGTAGAGCGCATTTGTCGCTACGTCCGTCTCAACGGCGTTGCCGGAGACATCGGTAACGTTCAGGTCCAGGTCGGCAAGTAACTCGCTGCCTTTGGAGCCGATTTGGCATCCGCCACGAAGGGGCGCCTTCGCCCATGGACGGCCTCGCCCAGCACGATACCGAGGACCCGAACGATCGACTCCGGCGCCAAGCCCTCTCTAACCCCCTACCCCTCCCCCGCCAAGTCCCCCAGATGGGCCGCCAGTACGGCGGTGCAGATCTGTGGGCTCAGGACGTCGGGGTTACGGACCGCGCCGAGGCCCAGGCCGTCGAGGAGGGCGGTCAGGCGCTCGGTCTCGATGTCCAGGTCGCGGCCCGGGCGCAGGGTGCCGGACTCGTCAAGACGGGTCAGGACGCGGCGGACCAGTCGTCGGGCGCCGGCGGCGGCCTGGTCGGAGAGGTCCTTGAAGGCCGGGTTGGTGCGGGCCGCCGCGTTGAAGTCGAGGAAGACGGTGACCTCCGCGCGGCGGCGTTCGTCGAGCGGAAGGAGTTCGGCCAGGAGGCCGGCGGCAAGTCGGAGGCGTTCCGCGGGGGGATGCCGGCTCAGGTCTCCGATGTGCTCGACGTGGCGGAGCAGCCGGTCGGTGAGGCCGTCGAGCATCGACTGCATGGCGAAGTCCATCAGTTCCTGCTGGCTGGCGAAGTAGTGGCGCAGGGAGCCGATGTTGAGACCGGCCTCGTCGGCGACGGCGCGCAGCGAGGTGCGCTGCAGACCGTCCCGAACGACGACTCGGAACAGGGCGTCGACGACCTCGCGGCGGCGGGCGTCCGGATCCACGACCTTGGGCATGACCTCTTTCTATCACGTCGTATCACAGCCGTGATAAATTGTTTTGTGTCACACCTGTGATACAAAAATGGGAGGCTCCGGTGGAGACGTATCTCAACCTCATGCTCATCAGGTTCGGCGTGATCGCGGGCGGCATCGTGGTGCTCGCCCTGGTGGTCTTCGGCGTGGCCGTGTTCCTCAAGCGCAGGGGCCGGCTCGACGAGGCACGCCGCTATGCCGACCCAGCCCTACGGGCCGCACTGCGCATGGCGGCCCGGCGGCTTGAGGACGGGGCCGGCCGGACCCGGCGGCGGGACGGACGACGGTGACCGGGTTTGCCCCGAAGGCGCCCGACCTCGCCCTGGACGCGTCCCATCGCTACCTGGCAGCGTCCGATCTCGCCCACCATCTGCTGATGGATTTCGCCCTCAAGATCCTCATCGTCGTCGTGGCCCTGGTGGTGCTCGGGCTGGGGATGGCGGTGATCTGGAGGCGAGTCGGACGAGTCGGCCGGCCGGACGAACGGCAGCGGACGTTTGACGAGTGAGGCCCCCACCCGCGGCAGTGGCCAACCACCCGACACCCGACCCCGCCCCTGCCCCGCCTCCGCCACCCGCGCACACCCACCGCACGCAAAAGCCCCCTGCCAGCGCAATCCGCTGGCAGGGGGCTCCGGCTCGTTCTCGTCGGCTCGGAAGCCGGGCGCACTCGGGAACCGGGCGGCGCCGTAGGGCTCGGCTCAGCCCGCTCCGACGAAGACCACGAAGAGCAGCCACACGATGGGCGCCGTCGGCAGGAGGGAGTCCAGGCGGTCCATGATGCCGCCGTGCCCAGGAAGCAAGGTGCCCATGTCCTTGATGCCCAGGTCCCGCTTGATCATGGATTCGCCGAGGTCACCGAGTGTGGCGCTGGCCGCGACCGCAAGGCCGAGCAGCAGGCCCTGCCACCATGCGCCGTGCTTGATCAGGAATTCCATGCACAGCGCGCCGGCGACCATCGCGAAGAGCAGTGCGCCGACGAGGCCCTCGCGGGTCTTGCCCGGGCTGATGCGGGGGGCGAGCTTGTGCTTGCCGAACCGCCAGCCGACCGCGTACGCCCCGGTGTCGCTGACGACGGTGAGCAGCAGGAACGTCAGCACACGCTGCGGCCCGTCGTCGGCCGCGAGCATCAGCGCCACGAACGTCGCCAGGAACGGCACGTAGAACGCCGCGAAGACACCGGCGGTGACGTCCCGCAGATAGTTCTCGGGCGCCTCGGTCATCCGCCACACGAGGACGGCGAGCGCGGTGAGCGCCATCGCCACCCAGGCGCCCTCGGCGCCGCGTACATAGCCGGCGACGACCATGGCGGTGCCGCCGACCGCGAGCGGCACGAGCGGCACCCGGATGTCCTTGCGTTCCGCCAGCCGCGAGGTCAGTTCCCACAGCCCGACGACAACGGCGATCGCGATCACGCCGATGAAGACCGGCTTGTAGACGAAGAGCGAGGCCAGGATGACCGCGCCGAGACCGGCACCGACCCCTATCGCGGCGCGCAGATTGCGCCCCGCGCTCTTCTTCTTGGGCTTCTCTGAGTCCGGCGAACGGTCGGACCCGGGAACGGAGGTGGGCATGGGCTCCTGCGGCTGTTCGTCGCGGAACAGGGGGCCGCTCCGTGGAGCAGCCCCCCGGTCGTCCGGGTGGTCCCGGTTATCCCGGATGTGCCGATGTTCCCGGTTGTCCCGGTCGTCGTCCTGGTGTCCGCCTGGCTCGGGCACGATGGGCATGGGCCGAGTCTGCGCCGCATCGCCCCAGTCGTGCACGGGACCCGCCGAGGCGGTCGGCGCCACCCCGCGAAGCGAGGGGGCCGGTCCGTATTCGGGCGGTCCCCATTGACCGGCGCCGGGCGGGGCCCCCCAGGATGACTCGTTCATCAGACCTCGAGGAGCTCGGATTCCTTGTGCTTGAGCAGCTCGTCCACCTGCGCGACGTACTTCGCGGTGGTGTCGTCGAGCTCCTTCTCGGCGCGGCGCACCTCGTCCTCGCCGCTCTCCTTGTCCTTGACCAGCTTGTCCAGGGTCTCCTTGGCCTTGCGGCGGACGCTGCGGATCGAGATCTTCGCGTCCTCGCCCTTGTTCTTGGCGACCTTGATGAACTCCTTGCGGCGTTCCTCGGTCAGCTCGGGGAAGGTCACCCGGATGATGTTGCCGTCGTTGCTCGGGTTGACGCCGAGGTCGGAGTCGCGGATCGCCTGCTCGATGTTGCGCAGGGCGCTCTTGTCGAACGGGGTCACGACGGCCATCCGCGGTTCGGGAACCGAGAACGACGCCAGCTGGTTGATGGGCGTCATGGCGCCGTAGTAGTCCGCCACGATCTTGTTGAACATCGCCGGGTGCGCACGCCCGGTGCGGATCGCGGCGAAGTCCTCCTTGGCGACCACGACGGCCTTCTCCATCTTCTCCTCGGCTTCGAGGAGGATCTCTTCGATCACCACTTGCTCCTGGTCTTTTCGGTAAGAAGCAGAGCCTCGCCCCTGCCGCGCGTCTACTCCTGCACGGTGTCCGACCGGCAGGCGGTTGTCCATCCCCGTACCGAGGTCTTACCCCGGCCGGTGGTTGCCGCCCGTACGGTCCGATGCCCGTACGGAAAGGCGGCAGTTGGGGCCGTCAGGCCCGGGTGTCCTGATCGCTGACGAGCGTGCCGATCTTCTCACCCTTCACCGCACGCGCGATGTTGCCCTCGGCGAGCAGTTCGAACACGAGGATCGGGAGCTTGTTGTCCCGGCACAGCGTGATGGCGGTGGCGTCCGCGACCTTCAGGTCACGGGTGATGACCTCACCGTATTCGAGGGCGTCGAACTTGACCGCGTCAGGGTTGACCTTGGGGTCGGAGTCGTAGACCCCGTCCACGCCGTTCTTGCCCATCAGCATGGCCTCGGCGTCGATCTCCAGGGCGCGCTGGGCGGCGGTGGTGTCGGTGGAGAAGTACGGCATGCCCATGCCGGCACCGAAGATGACGACCCGGCCCTTCTCCAGGTGGCGCACCGCGCGCAGCGGAATGTAGGGCTCGGCGACCTGGCCCATGGTGATCGCGGTCTGGACGCGGGAGTCGATGCCCTCCTTCTCCAGGAAGTCCTGGAGGGCCAGGCAGTTCATCACCGTGCCGAGCATGCCCATGTAGTCGGAGCGGGCCCGGTCCATGCCGCGCTGCTGGAGTTCGGCACCGCGGAAGAAGTTGCCACCGCCGATCACGATGGCGATCTCGTAGCCGTCGCGCACCACGGCGGCGATCTCGCGGGCCATCGCGTGCACGACGTCGGGGTCGACGCCCAGTCCGCCGCCGCCGGCGAACGCCTCGCCGGAAAGCTTCAGCAGGAAGCGCCGCCTGCCGTCCTTGGCGGCATGGTCTGTGTGCGCGCTGTCGGCACCGTGATTCATTGAGCTCTCCTCGTGCACATACGAAGAAGGCCATTGCCGTGGGTCTGGTCCAGATCCCTGTGCGGCAATGGCCTCCTCGTCACATCTGCGGCCGGCCGGTGAGCGGCCGACTGCGTACGACCCTAGCGGGGTCGTAGGTCATTCGCTGCCTTGCGGCAGGCTCTCAGATGCCGACCTTGATGCGCGAGAAGCGCTTCAGGCTGACACCGGCCTCCTGGAGGACCTTCTCGACGGACTTCTTGTTGTCGAGCGCGTACGGCTGGCCGAGCAGCGTCGCGTCCTTGAAGAAGCCGTTGAGGCGACCCTCGACGATCTTCGGAAGGGCGGCCTCGGGCTTGCCCTCCTGGCGGGTGGTCTCCTCGGCGACGCGGCGCTCGGCCTCGACGACCTCGGCCGGAACGTCCTCGCGGGCGAGGTACTTCGGCGCGAAGGCGGCGATGTGCTGGGCGACACCCTTGGCGACCTCGGCGTTCTCCTTGTCGAGCTCGACGAGGACACCGATCTGCGGCGGCAGGTCAGGCATGGTGCGGTGCATGTACGCCGTCACGTAGCCGCCGGAGAACTGCGCGAAGCGGTCCAGGACGATCTTCTCGCCCAGGTTGGCGTTGGCCTCGTCGACGAACGCCTGGACCGTCTTGCCGGCCTCGATCTCGGAGGCGAGCAGGGCCTCGACGTCGGCCGGGGAGGTCTTCGCGACGTGCTCGGCGATCGCCTTGGCGACGGCCTGGAACTTCTCGCCCTTGGCGACGAAGTCCGTCTCGCACTTGAGCTCGACGATGACGCCGGAGGTGTTGTCGTCCGCGATCAGGGAGACCACCGCGCCGTTCTCGGCGGAGCGGCCCTCGCGCTTGGCGACACCCTTCTGGCCCTTGATGCGCAGCGCCTCGACGGCCTTGTCGACGTTGCCCTCGGCCTCGTCCAGGGCCTTCTTGCAGTCCATCATGCCGGCGCCGGTGAGCTCGCGGAGCTTCTTGACGTCGGCGGCGGTGTAGTTCGCCATGGTCTGTGAATCTCTTCTCGAAATCTCGAAGTCGAAAGATCTACGGGTGGACGGCGGGGGCGGCGCTCGTGGCGCACTCCCCCGCCGTCGTCAAGCGGTCCTGAGGTCAGGCCTGCTCGGCGTCCGCAGCCGGCTTCTCGGCCTCGGCGGCCGGGGCCTCGGCGGCGGGGGCCTCGGCGGCCGGGGCCTCGGCGGGCTTCTCGGCCTCGTCGGCCTTCTTCTCGCCCTCAAGCAGGTCGCGCTCCCACTCGGCCAGCGGCTCGGCGGCAGCCTTGTCGCCGGGCTTCTGGTCGCCGGTGGCGGCGCCGGAGCGGGCGATGAGGCCCTCGGCGACGGCGTCGGCGATCACGCGGGTGAGCAGGGTGACGGAGCGGATCGCGTCGTCGTTGCCCGGGATCTTGTAGTCGACCTCGTCCGGGTCGCAGTTGGTGTCGAGGATCGCGACGACCGGGATGTTGAGCTTGCGCGCCTCGCCGACGGCGATGTGCTCCTTCTTGGTGTCCACGATCCAGACGGCGCTGGGCACCTTCTGCATCTCGCGGATACCGCCCAGGGTCTTCTCCAGCTTGGCCTTCTCACGGGAGAGGACCAGGAGCTCCTTCTTGGTGAGGCCGGACGCGGCCACATCCTCGAAGTCGATCTGCTCGAGCTCCTTGAGGCGCTGCAGGCGCTTGTAGACGGTCGAGAAGTTGGTCAGCATGCCGCCGAGCCAGCGCTGGTTCACGTAGGGCATGCCCACGCGGGTCGCCTGCTCGGCAATGGCCTCCTGGGCCTGCTTCTTCGTACCGACGAACATGACGGAGCCGCCGTGGGCGACGGTCTCCTTGACGAACTCGTAGGCGCGGTCGATGTACGACAGCGACTGGAGCAGGTCGATGATGTAGATGCCGTTGCGCTCGGTGAAGATGAAGCGCTTCATCTTCGGGTTCCAGCGGCGGGTCTGGTGCCCGAAGTGGACGCCGCTCTCCAGCAGCTCCCGCATCGTGACGACGGCCATGGCCGTACTCCTTGTTGTTCTCGGTTCCACTGCGACCGGTCGGCCGCGGTGCCTGACGCCCCGACGCGCCTGCCGGGGAAGACACCTTGCGGAGCCGTCCAAGGACCGAGGAGCGCGGCCGACGTGCTGCCCGAACGGGACTGCTGCACTGACGGCGGGGCGTGCGAAGTCGACCCGGTGACCCGGATCGCCACCAGAAGTGTACGGGACGGCCGATGCACCGGGCGACACGCATCATTTCGAGCCCTGACCGGGTGAGACCGACACCCGTCCGAGTGAGGCAGTTGTCCACATCCGGCCCGTTGTCCACAGTTCCCGACCAAGATCCCCACGCCCGGCCGAACTGCGCCACCGTCGACCCATGCGACAGCGACGACAGCAACAGCAACGACAGCAGCAAGGACAGGGGCGAAGGCCCGCGTCACAGCAACTCCACACCCGACGACGACAGGCGCGACAAGATCGACGACGGGACGTACGGGGGGACCGACCGCGCGGCGTCGGCCTCGGCCACGACGGCGCAGGCGGGGACCGACCGCGCGGGGGGCGGCACATCGTCTCGGGCGCGCTGGGCGGCCACCGCCGGCTCCTCGGCGTGCGAGGCCGGCCGGAGCGCGGGTCGGTGATGAGGAGCTCAGGCTCGACGGGACCGGCTCCGGCTCCCTTACCCCTGCCCCCGTCGTCTCCGTTCCCCTCCCCGCCCTTGCCACCGCTCGGCGACCCGGGGGACTACGGGCCGAGCTGCTTCTTTCCGGCCCGCGTGACCAGAGCCCTGCTGGCCCCGGCGCTGGCTCTGGGACTGGCCTTGACCACCTCGCCGCTCGCACACGCGGCGGCTGGGCGGCTGGGGTCGGAGGTGGCGGCGGTGCGCGATGCGCAGCTGATGGGCCGTGCCGAGGCGGGTGGTACGGGGATGGGTGATACGCGGGCTGGTGGCGCTGAGCCCGGTGGCCCGCCGACCACTGCAGGTGAACGCGCCTGGCCGGTGGCGGGGCCGGAAGGGATACGCCCCACGGTGTTACGCGGCTGGGAGCCACCGCCGGCACCATGGGCGGCCGGACACCGGGGCGTGGACCTGGCCGCGTCCGTCGGCACGACGGTACGGGCCGCAGCACCGGGCCAAGTGGCGTACGCCGGGACCGTGGCCGGCCGCGGCGTGCTGACCATCGAGGTGTCCCGCTCCGGCCGCCCTCCCTTACGGACGACGTACGAACCCGTCCGCGCCACCGTCCGGAAGGGCCAGCGCGTCGCAGCAGGCCAGCCGGTCGCCGTACTCCAGCGAGGCCCTTTCCACTGCCGGGCACCGTGCCTCCACTGGGGACTGCGCCGCGGCAAGACCTACCTGGACCCGCTGTCCCTGCTTCCGCCGAGCATGCGCGGTGGAGGCCCGTCACGCCTGCTGCCGGTGTTCGGAGTCCCTTTGCCGCCGAGCGACAGTAAGGAGCCTGGGGATCCGCGCCCGCATCAGTCGGTGAAAGCAGCGAGTCCGGTAGGTGCGACACCCGCGGCACGGACGACGGGGGCGGCACCGACGGGAACTGCCGTCATGGGTGCGGTCGTCCTGGCGGGGGCGGCGATGTGGGCACTGGGTCGACTTCGTGCTGATCGCGCGGCGAAAGGTCGGCCGGTACGAGGGGCTGGGCGCGCGGAGCGGCAGGGGTGAGGTGCACGCTGGGCAGTCGCCCGGGTCGTCCGGTGCGCCTTGAATCCGTGACGTCGCGAGGGCCTGACGTCTCGAGTCCCACCGAGTCCCACCGAGTCCCTCAGGTCGCCGTGCCGGCCAGCTGACACTGCGGGCTGCGGCGGGCTGCGGCGGGCTGCGGCGGGCTGCGGCGGGCTGCGGCGGGCTGCGGCGGGCTGCGGGCAACGAGCGAGAGGTGGGTGAGGCGCTGGGGTGGGGGGTGGGGAAGAGGAGGTGGGCGGGGGCGGGGAGGGGGAGGGCCCCGGGGGAGAGGGAAGGGAGCCGGTCAGAGTTCCGGCCGCCCCGACCGATCCGTGCAAGCCCACGCCGGTCAAGGCCCCCAGGTCGGCAAGGCCCCAAGACCGGCAAGATCCCCAGTTCAGCAAGCCGCGCGGCCTGGCCCTGGGGGCGCCGCAGGGGCGCTGACCGTGGATGAATGCGCCGCAGAGGGCGCTGGCCGTAGGCGGACGCGCCGCGGGGGCCACCAGTCGTGACTACGCCGCGGAAGGCGCCAGCCGTGAATGCGCCGCGGAGGGGTGCTGGCCGTTAGATGCCGCGGAGCTAGCCGTGGATGCGCCGCGGAGGGGTGCTGGCCGTTAGATGCCGCGGAGGTGCTAGCCGTGGATGCCGCGTAGAGCCATGGCTACCGCTGCCTCTGTGATGTCGGTCGGGTCCTCGGCGGCGCCCAGTTCGATGCGGCGGACCGCGGCGTCGACGACGCCCTGGAGGAGCATCGCGGCGAGGCGGGGCTGTTCGTGGCCGAGGGCGGCGAGGGCTTCGACGATCATGGCGATGAGGCCACCGTGTGCCGCGCGGATCTTTTCGCGTGCGCCGGCATCCAGCTCGCCGGCGGAGATGGCGACGACGGCACGGTGGCGCCGGTCGCCGACCAGGGCGAGCTGCCGCCGGACGTACGCCTCGATCTTCTCCTCAGGGGTGTCGGCGCGCTGCATCGCCGTCTCCACCTCGGCGGCCCATACGGGAAAGTCGACCGCGCAGAGCTCCTCGACGACGGCTGCGCGCGAGCGGAAGTACTCGTACACGGAGGAGCGCGCGAGCCCGGTGCGCTCGGCGAGGGCGGGGAAGGTCAGCGCTTCGGTTCCGCCTTCCGACAGCAAGGTGCGAGCGGCGTCCAACAGGGCGCCGCGCTGCATCGTCCGGTGCTCGGCCACGGAGGCCGCTCGAATCCTGGGCACGTCACCACTCTACGGATGGCGTGCCCGGCGTGGCACTCCGCATGGCGACACGGCGCCCCGGGAAGGGCGAGCGGTGGGGTCCGTGGCGACTCGGCGGGGACTCAGCAAGCGACTCGGCGGGGAGTCAGCAAGCGACTCGGCAGGCGACTCGGCGACCGGCTCAGCGTGGGCCCCACACCAGAGGACTCAGCGGCCGACGTCGGCGAGCTTGGCTCTGAGCTGCAGTACGGACTTGGTGTGGATCTGGCTGACCCTGCTCTCCGTGACTCCGAGGACGTTGCCGATCTCGGCGAGCGTGAGGCCCTCGTAGTAGTAGAGGGTGACCACGGTCTTCTCGCGTTCGGGCAGGGTGTTGATGGCCCGGGCGAGCAGCCGCCGGAGTTCGCGGTCCTCGGCGATCTCGACCGGGTTTTCGGCAGCGGTGTCCTCGAGGGTGTCCATCAGGCTGAGCCGTTCGCCGCCCTCGCCACCGACGTGCAGCAGCTCTTCGAGGGCCACCACGTTCGCCAGGGACAGCTGGCTGAACACGCCGTGCAGCTCCTCCAGGGCGATGCCCATCTCCTCGGCGACCTCCGCCTCGGTCGGGGTCCGGCGCAGTTGCGCTTCGAGGGTGGCGTAGGCGCGCTCGACGGCGCGGGCCTTCTGGCGCACGGATCGGGGGATCCAGTCCAGGGCGCGCAGTTCGTCGATCATGGCGCCGCGGATGCGCGTGATGGCGTAGGTCTCGAATTTGATGGAGCGTTCGGGGTCGAACTTCTCGATGGCGTCGATCAGTCCGAACACTCCGGACGAGACGAAGTCGGCCTGTTCGACGTTGGGTGGCAGGCCGACGCTGACGCGGCCGGCGACGTACTTGACGAGCGGCGAGTAGTGCAGGATCAGCTGTTCCCGCAGCCGCCCGTCGCCGGATGCCTTGTAGGAGCGCCACAGCTCGTCGAGTGAGGTGGGCGGGGCGGGGCGCACGCTGCCGCGTGCGGCGGGTGGTACTGCCGCACGGTCAGACCCGGAGGTGTGCTGGGGCATTCGTCGCCTTGAGCCGTTCTGCCGAGACGCGGGTGGATGGATGTGTGAGGGATGAATTGGGTGTGAGCGTAGCGTGACCGGAGTGTTGCGGTCCGCGATGAGGGCGAGTTCGGGCGTGCGCAGATACGTTCCGCTGCCCGCACCTCAGGGTTACCTCGTACGGCGTGTCGACGCGTGTGCGCGATGCCGGGCGTGCGCCGGTGGCGAGCCGTGGGGGTGGACGCGGCGACGGGGCGGACGGGATGCCGTATGCCCGTTGCGCACTATCGCTGTCGCGCCGTGGGTCGGACACGGGTACCGAAGCACGGCAAACCTGGATTCTGCGGTCATTCCCCTCACCCTTTCACCCGTTCGCCCCAGGTCAAGTACCGCCTCGCCGGGAACCCTCGGTCGTCTCGGCGCGTCGCGCCAACTCCCAGCCCTCACCGCACCTTTGAACGAATCCGAGGGACTGCAGCTCGAAGAGTTTGTTGTGGGTGAGGTCGCGGGATGTGCCGGCTTCCCGCGCGAGATGACCGGTGTCCGCGCTTCCGCGCGCGGGCAGTGCCTCCAGTACGCGGGTTGCGACCGGGTCGAGGAGGTCGCGGAGGTGGGTCGGTCCGCGCCGCTCGGGTGCGAGGTCGCCGATGCTGCCGACGAGTTCGATGACCTCGTCGGCGTCGGTGACCAGCGCGGCCTCGCCGCGCAGGAGTTGGTGCACTCCGGCGGACAGGCCGCTGGTGACGGGGCCGGGCATGCCCATCGTGAAGCGCCCGAGGGCGAGCGCCCGGCGGGCGGTGACGAGCGAACCGCTGCGGAGTTCGGCCTCCACGACGACGGTGCCCCGGGTGAGGGCGGCGATCACGCGGTTGCGCTGGACGAAGCGGCTGCGGGTGGGATGGTCGCCGGGTGGTAACTCGGCGATGACCAGGCCCTGTTCGGTGATGCGGTCGATCAACTCGGTGTGGCCGCGCGGGTAGGCGTAGTCGACGCCGCAGGCGAGTACGGCGATGGTGGCGCCGTTGGCGGCCAATGCGCCGCGGTGCGCCGCGCCGTCGACGCCGTACGCGGCTCCGGATGTGACGGCCCAGCCGCGCTCCGCGAGTCCGGCGCTGAGGGTGGTGGCGAGGTGGGCGCCGTATTCGGTGCAGGCCCGGGCGCCGACGACGGCGACGGAGCGCAGGGCCCAGAGCCGGAGGTGGGCCCTGCCGCGCACCCATAGGCCGATGGGGCGGGCGTCGCCGAGGTCGTCGAGCTGACTGGGCCACTCCTCGTCGCCGGGGCAGAGGAACCGGCCGCCGAGTGCGGCGACGGCGGCGAGGTCTTCGGCGGGGCGGGCGCGGGCGGCGCGCATTCTCAGGCCGGCGAGCTTGGTCCGGGCGGCGCCCGGGGGTGGGGTCGCGTCCTCGTCGGTGAGGGCGTGCAGCAGGGCGACCGGGCCCATGTCGTTCAGCCAGCGGCCGGCGGTTTCGTCGCCCGGTTCGAGGATCCGGGTGAGGGCGGCGCGGGCGCTGCGCTGCGGTTCGTAGGGCGGGTGGGGTGGTCCTCCTCCCATACGGTGGGCCCGGGCGTCTCCCATGAGGCGGGCGTGTGCCTCGTGGTTCCGGTGGGCGTGTGCCTCGTGGTTCCGGTCGTGCGGGGTGCGGGCGGTGTTGCTGCCCGTGCGGGGTTCGATGTCGGGGGCGGGGCGGGGTGCGGCGAAGCCCCATTCGTCCAGTCCGGTCATGGGTCCGTCAGTCATGAGTCCGTCAGTCCTGGTTCCGGGCGCCTGGTCGGTGGGTGGTTGCGGTTTCGTGGGGGGTCCTGTCGCAGGTACCGCTGCCCACCGTGGTCAGGGCGCCGCGTCGTACGCCGGTGCGGAGCTCCAGGGCCCAGTTGACGTCTTCGCCGGTGGGGCGGTCGCGGCCGGCCAGGTCGGCGGCGGTCCAGGCGACGCGGAGGACGCGGTCGAGTCCGCGGGCGGTGAGGAGGCCGCATTCGAGGTCGCGTTCCGCCTGGGCGAGGGCGCCGGGGTCGGCCTGCCAGCGGGTGCGGAGCTCATGGCCGGGTACCTCGCTGTTGGTGTGCCAGGGGGTGCCGGCGAGGCGGGCCGCGGCGCGTTCCCGGGCGGCCCGTACGCGCTCGGCCACGGTCGCGCTGGATTCGGTGCCTCGGCTCAGTGCGATGAGCTCGGAGCGGGCGACCGGTTCCACGGCGATGCGCAGGTCTACCCGGTCCATCAGGGGGCCGGAGAGGCGGGCGCGGTAGCGGCGGATGGAGGAGGGGCGGCATTCGCAGCCGCCGCTGAGGGTGCCGTGCCGTCCGCAGGGGCAGGGGTTGGCGGCGAGGGCCAGGAGGAAGCGGGCGGGCATGCGGATCATGCCGGCGGCCCGGGCGACGACGACATGGCCGGATTCCAGGGGCTGGCGCAGTGCGTCGAGGACGCTGGGGCTGCATTCGGCGGCCTCGTCCACGAAGAGGACGCCGTGGTGGGCGAGGGAGACCGCTCCTGGGCGGGGCAGTCCGGTGCCGCCGCCGACGAGGGAGGCCATGGTCGCGGAGTGGTGCGGTGCGCAGTAGGGCGGCCGGTCGACCAGCGGCTGTCCTGGCGGGAGGGTGCCGGCCACGGAGTGGACGGCGGTGACCTCCAGCGACTCCTTGGGGGTGAGGGGTGGCAGCAGGCCGGGGAGGCGTTCGGCGAGCATGGTCTTGCCGGCGCCGGGCGGGCCCTTGAAGAAGATGTGGTGCCGTCCGGCGGCGGCCACCTCCAGGGCGCGGCGGGCGGTGTGCTGACCAGCGACGTCGGCGAGGTCGGGGACGTGGTCGCCGCGCGGCAGGCCGGCGCCGGTGCCGGTGCCGGGGACGACCAGGCCGGCCAGCAGCGGGTCGGGGCGGCCCTCCTGCGGGGCGTCTTCCTCTTCGGGTACCGGTTCGTCGGCGAGGACCGCGATGAGCTGGCGCAGGCTGCGGACGCCGAGGACGGAGATGCCGGGGACGAGTGAGGCCTCGGCGACGGTCCGTTCGGGGACGACGACCTGGCGGTATCCGGCGTCGGCGGCGGCAAGTACGGCCGGGAGTACGCCGCGCACCGGCCGGACCCGGCCGTCCAGGCCGAGTTCGCCGATCATCATGAGGTCGGTGAGTTCGCGGGGGTCGAGGCGCTCGGCGGCGCCCAGGACGGCGCAGGCGACGGCCAGGTCGAACCCGCTGCCGCCCTTGGGTACGGAGGCCGGGCTGAGGCCGACGGTGAGCTTCTTCTGGGGCCATTCGGCGCCGGAGTTCACCACGGCGGCGCGCACGCGGTCCCGGGATTCGATGAGGCTCTTGTCGGGGAGCCCGACGAGGGTGAAGGCGGCGACGCCGGGTTCGAGGTCGGCCTGGACCTCGACGACGACTCCTTCGACGCCGACCAGGGCGACCGAGCAGGTGCGGGCGAATCCCATTCAGGCCACCCCTCGCACATGCTCGACGGACGGGGCGCCGCGGGTGGGCAGGACGACGCCGACCACGTCGATCCGGACGCCGCCGGGCGGTGGGCCACCGTGGCGGGCCATCCAGCGTTCTGCGAGCGTGCGGAGCCGGGCGGTCTTCTCGGGGCGGACGGCGGCCATGGGGTGTTCGTACCGGCCGGCGCGGCGGGTTTTGACCTCGCAGATCACCAGGGCGTCGCCGTCGGCGGCGACGAGGTCGATCTCGCCCTCCCGGCAGCGCCAGTTGCGGGCCAGGATGCGCATGCCGGTGTCGATGAGGTGCCGGGCGGCCAGGTCTTCGCCGTAGCGGCCGAGGGCGCGTCGCCGGACGTCGGTGCGTGGGGGTGGTGCGGTCGTTGCCGGGGGTGCGGTCGTTGCCGGGGGACGTCGCTTTCGAGCTGTCCCCGGTCGGGGCGGCGGTGCGGTCGCCCGGGGTTTCGCGGGTGCCGTCTTGGGTTTCCCGGCTGCCGTGCCGGGTTTCGCGGGCGCCGGGAGTGTCCCTGGTGTCGCGGGGGTCGTGTGTGGCGTGTGGATCGGGCGGGGCGTGGGCGGGGGCTGGGTGTCGGGGCCGGCCGGGTGCCGGGCGTGCGTGGCGTTCATCGGTACCACCTCCGGCACCGACTGTGACGCCCTCGCCCAGAACTATTGGATCTTGGTGGATAACCGGCTGGTTGTGGATAACTCGCTCACCCGGTCGGGTGAAGACGCCCGCACTCCCCCGCCCGCGCTCCCGCCCCACGCGGCCGCCCGGGGCACCGGGCGTCACCTGCGTCGGTTGCGTCAGCTGCGTAAAGCGCGCCGATCAGCTGCCTGGAAGCTCCAGATCGCTCTTGTTGAGCTCTTCGATGTTCACATCCTTGAATGTGAGGACGCGTACCTGCTTGACGAATCGAGCCGGCCGGTACATGTCCCAGACCCAGGCGTCCGCCATCGAGACTTCGAAGAAGACCTCGCCCTGCACGGAGTGCACCTGCATCTCGTAGTCATTGGTGAGGTAGAAGCGACGCTCGGTCTCGATCACATATTTGAACAGCCCGACGACGTCGCGGTACTCCCGGTAGAGCTTCAGCTCCATCTCGGTCTCGTACTTTTCGAGGTCCTCGGCGCTCATGGCAGATCCCCTTCAGCCGTGCGTCCCCCTATTGTGCGTCAGGCCCGCTCGGTCTCCAGGAGCACCGGCGCACTCGGGGGCCCTTCGTCGAGCAGTGTGCGCAGCAGCTCGGCGAGTCTGGTCGGGTACACCGTCTCATGCGAGGCGGACAGTTCCTCCGAAGTCCACCACTTCAGTCCCGAGACGCTGCGTCGTTCCAGGGCCGTCTGCCCTCCCGTATGGGTGGCAGTGCGGTCCGTTCTCGCCAGGTAGTACCACTCGTCCTGTTCCCAGCGTCGACCGTCGAAGGGGAAGGCGCAGCGCCGCTTCCACAGGACGGGGCCGAGGACGACGTCGGTGATGCCGGTCTCCTCGGCGAGTTCCCGGCGGGCGGCTTCCTCGTGGGTCTCGTCGCCTTCCAGGCCGCCACCAGGGGTGAACCACCAGGTGTCGGTCGGGTCGTCCGGTTCGAAGCCGTGGAGGAGCAGGATCCGGTTGTCGGGGTCGAGGAGGACGACGCGGGAGACCTGGCGAACGGCGACGGCCGGCTCGGCCTCCGTCCTCAGCCCTTCTTCCGGGTTCGGCCGCTCAGGCACGTGTGCGTCCCTTGCGCCGGGCGATCGGGCCGTAGGCCGCGCCGCCGAGGATGAGGACCGCGCCGGCGACCACGACGAGCGTGATGGGCTGGATGGGGCCGGGCTGGGAGGTGCCGCCGGGGAGGGCCGAGAAGGCGGCCGGGCGCTGCATCACGCCGACGCTGCCGAGCGGCCAGGCGCGGGCGTCGACCCGGGCGGCGACGGCGCCGCGCGGCACCGAGCCGTGGTCGCCGTCGGTGAGGTGGACGCGGGAGTCGAGGGAGTCGCTGCGGTGGTCGCCGAGCAGGAAGAGCTGGCCGGTGGGCACCTTGGCCTTGAAGCCGACGGGTGAGGCGGGGCCGCTGCCCTGCAGATACGGTTCCTCGATGGGAATGCCGTTGACGGTCAGCCGGCCCTGCTTGGTGCAGCAGGCGACCCGGTCGCCGCCGACGCCGACGACGCGCTTGACCATCGGCAGGTCGCCCCATGCCGCGTCCTTGAAGACGACGATGTCGCCGCGGCGTATCTCGGATCCGTTCACCTTCTCGGCGATGACCCGGGCCCCGGCCGCGATCGTCGGTGACATCGAATCGGTCGGCACCGTATAGGGGCGGTAGATCAGGGCCGCCCACACGAAGCCGCCGAGGAACAGCACACAGCCGACGGCCACCGCGAGACCGGACAGCACACCGCCCGCCGTCCGGCTGCGGCCGTCGGTCCTGCGTTCCGTACTGCTGCTCATTCCAGCGCTCCCACCCCGCAGGCCCGGCCCGCGTCGAAGATCCGGGACGGCACCTTACCTGGGGTTACGTCCTGCGGTCAGCACCTGGGGCCGGGCCCGCGGTCCCGTTCCGCGGACGTCCCCGCCTCCACCGAGCCAACCACCCCAGAGGGCCCCGTCCCAGGAGAAGCCCCCACCAGCCGCCGCAAAACGTCGCACGAGAAGCCTGCGGAAGCCCCCACGAGCCCCCGAAACGCCGACTGCCCGGGCATCGCCCGGGCAGTCACCACCGGATGGCACCCACAGGCACCATCCGGCCACACCTCATGCTCTACTCCCGCTCGCCCTCCGGGCCACGCGCGGCGCCCACGGCCGCGGCCTGCCTGCGCCGCCGCCACAGCACCAGCGGTACCGCACCGGCCAGTCCGAGGGCCGCCGGAGCCGCCGCCATGGCCTTGTCGAGGCCGGGCTGGTCGAAGGTGTCCGGGACCGGCAGGGTCGCCCACCGGTTGACCGGCCAGGCGATGGTGAAGGCCCGGCCGACGACCTCGTCCTCCGAGACCGTGCCGTGCCCCTTGAGGTTCTGGTGGTAGCGGGAGTCGAGGGAGTCGTCGCGGTGGTCGCCCATCACCCAGATACGGCCCTTGGGCACGTGGATCGGGCCGAACGCGTGGTCACCGCACGGGGTGGCGCCGGGGAAGATGTACGAGCTTTCCTTCAGCGCCTTGCCGTTGACCTTCACCGGGCCGCTGCCGTGGCACTCGACGGTGTCGCCGCCGACCGCGATGACCCGCTTGATCAGGTCCTTCTCCTCGGCCGAGGGCATCAGGCCGATGAAGCTGAGGACCTTCTGCACGGGGTTGGGCTCGGGGGTCGGCGTTTCGTTCAGCCAGAGGCCCGGGTCGTGGAAGACGACGACCTCACCGCGCTGCGGTTTCGCGCCGAACCAGGGCGTCAGCTTGTCGACCAGCACCCGGTCCCCGCGCTGCAGGGTGTCCTGCATCGAGTCGGACGGGATGGAGAACGCCTGGACCAGGAACGTCTTGATCAGCAGCGCGAGGAGCAGGGCGATCCCGATCAGGATCGGCAGCTCTTTCCAGAAGGCGCGCGGCTTCTTGCCCTTCTTCATGCTGCCGCCGGTCTCCTCACCCGCTGCTCCGTCCGTCGCACCGGAGCCGCCGGCCGGATCGGGCGCGCCGGCACCAACCGGTTTGTCCAGGGCCACCGGGCCCTGGGACCGCGTCCGTGCCGCGGCCGGTGACTGTGGCCGGGACGGCTCTGACTCCGCTCGTGACTGTGCTGGTGACTGGGGCACGGAACTCGCCGCCGGCTGCGGGGTCTCACCGCGTCCTGCCGGCTCTTCGGGCTCTCCGGTTCCGGACCGCGCGCCGACCGCCAAGTCCCCCACGTCTGCTCCTCACTCCACGCACTCGCCCGCCCGTCAACCGGTGCAGGCCCACCACTCCCATAACGAGCGGGAGTTCCGCAGGGGTCGGGAGTACGGTCAAACTCTCGGGTGACAGCCTATGCGGCACATCCGCCGCGGACGCCTTGGCGCCCGGCGCGTCGCGCACCGTCCCGAACGTGTCCGGTTCTTCGAGGCGTCGCCAGTGGCTGAACGGCCAGGCGATCACCACTGCCCGGCCCACGACGTTGTCCTCCGAGACCGTGCCACGGTACGGCTCGTCCAGGTGGAAGCGCGAATCGGCGGAGTCCGAACGGTGGTCGCCCATCACGAAGATCCGCCCGGTGGGGACGTTGACGGTGAACTTGATCTGGGACGGCGGATTGCCCGGATGGACGTACGGCTCGGTGAGCGGGCTGCCGTTGACCGTCACCCGGCCCTGCTTGTCACAGCATTTGACGGTGTCGCCGCCGACCGCCACGACCCGCTTGATCAGGTCCTGCTCGTCGGCCGACGGCAGCAGCCCGATGAAGGTCATGGCGTCCTTGACCGGCTGGAAGGCGCCGCCGTCGTCGGTCGGCTGGTGCTGCTCGCCCTTGAGCCAGTTTCCGGGGTCCTTGAAGACCACGACGTCGCCGCGCTCCGGCTTGGAGCCGAACCAGGGGGTGAGCTTGTCGACCAGCACCCGGTCGCCGATCCGGATCGTCTGCTCCATGGAACCGGACGGGATGACGAAGGCCTGGACGAGGAACGTCTTCAGTACGAGGGCGATGGCCAGCGCCACGCCCACCAGGATCGGAATTTCCTTCAGGTAGGAGCGCTGCCTGCGGCGTTTGATGCGCTTGGCCTGGCGGCGCCGTTCGGCCCGCCCGCCGGTCGCCGGGCGCCGCGGCGTGGCACCTGCGCCGGCCCGGCCCGCCGGGGCCGCCCCGGGCGCCGCGGCGTCGCCGTACGCGCCGTCCCCCTCGCCGTACCCGCCGCTGTCCTCGCCGTGCGCGCCGCCCGTCCCGTGCCCGCTCTCGTTGCCCCCCTGGCGCCCGTGCCGGGGGCGCCCGCGGCTACCCATGGGGGCCTGCCGGGGCCGGTATCCGGGCGAAGGAACCCGGTGTCTCGATCGTGCGCCAGCGGCTCACCGGCCAGGTGATCAGATCCGCGCGGCCGATGACCTCGTCGACCGGGACCGTGCCGCCGCCCGGTTCGCCGAGGTGGTCGCGGGAATCGCTGGACCGTGCGCGGTGATCCCCCATGACCCAGAGCTTCCCTTCCGGCACCACGATGTCGAACTCCACCGAGGACGGCGCGTCCCCCGGGTGGAGATAGCCCTCGTCGACGGGCTCACCGTTCACTTCGATCCGCCCCCGTTTGTCGCAGCAGGTCACATGGTCGCCGCCGATGCCGATCACGCGCTTGACGTAGTCGGTGTCGGCCGGCCGGGCCAGGCCCAGCGCCGCTCCGGCGCCGCGCAGCAGACCCGTGACGGGATTCTCCCCCTGCTCCCTGTGAACGAACGACCCGGTGCCGTCGAACACCACCACGTCGCCCCGCGCGGGCTCACTGCCGAAACGGTACGCCAGCTTGTTGACCAGCACCCGGTCCCCGATCTGGAGGGTGTTCTCCATGGACGAGCTGGGGATCAGGAACGGTTGCGCGACGAAGGCACTCAGCAGCAGGACGAAGGCCAGGCAGAGCGCGAGCAGGGTCACCGGCCGGTGGCGCAGCCCGGCGAGGCGGGCGGTGAAACGCGCGGAGCGCGACCCCTGCTCCGGCCCCGCGTCGCGGGTGGGAGAGGGGTCGCGCTCCGTGAGATGTGCGTCGGTGTCCATCGGGCCCTGAGCCTATCCGGCCGGATCCGGACACCAGGCGCGAGAGGGGCTTTGCGTTGCCGGGGCGCAAAAATTCGCGCTCCGGGGCGGCGCGGCTCAGCTGTCGCGCTTCTCCTTGATCTTGGCGGCCTTGCCGCGCAGCTCGCGGAGGTAGTACAGCTTGGCGCGACGGACGTCACCGCGGGTCACGACCTCGATCTTCTCGACGATCGGGGTGTGCACCGGGAAGGTGCGCTCGACGCCGACGGAGAAGCTGACCTTGCGGACCGTGAAGGTCTCGCGGACGCCCGAGCCCTGACGGCGGATGACGACGCCCTTGAACTGCTGCACACGGGAGCGGTTGCCCTCGATGACGCGGACGTGGACGTTGATCGTGTCACCGGGGCGGAAGGCCGGGATGTCGCTGCGCAGCGACGCGGAGTCGACGGAGTCGAGAAGGTGCATGACCCACTGCTTTCTTCGCTGATGCCACAGGTCATCAACGGAATATCGATAAAGGATGCTTGGGATGCTGTTCCGTCGGGCGGGCGTCGTTCCCCCTGTGGCAGGGGCGCGCGCCGGACGCACACAACAGCGGCCTATTCTTCCACGACCCCGGTCGTCCGCCCAAATCGGCCGTCCTCCCCGGGCGCCCAGCCCAGGGCGGCGAGGATCGCGCGGTCGTGTTTGTCGAACGCGGCGGGATCGGCGCGCTCGATCAGATCGGGGCGGTTGCGGACGGTGCGGCGGAACGCCTGGTCCCGGCGCCAGCGGGCGATCTTGCCGTGGTGGCCGCTGAGCAGCACCTCGGGGATCGTGCGGTCGCGCCACTCGGGAGGCTTGGTGTAGACGGGCCCCTCCAGGAGGTCGGCCATCGGGCCGGGGGCGAAGGAGTCGTCCTGGTGGGAGGCGGCGTTGCCGAGGACGCCGGGCAGCAGCCGGGCCACCGCCTCGACCATGACCAGGACCGGGGCCTCGCCGCCGGCCAGGACGTAGTCGCCGATGGACACCTCGCGGACGTCGACCCGGTCGCCGTATTCCTCGATGACGCGGCGGTCGATGCCTTCGTAGCGGGCCGGGGTGAAGACCAGCCAGGGCTTGGTGGAGAGCTCCACGGCGAGCTGCTGGGTGAACGGCACGCCGCTGGGCGTGGGGACGACGATGACCGGCTCGCCCTCACCGGAGGCCAGGACGGCGTCCAGCGCCTCGCCCCAGGGTTCGGGCTTCATGACCATGCCGGGCCCGCCGCCGTAGGGGGTGTCGTCGACGGTGTGGTGCTTGTCGTGCGTCCACTGCCGCAGGTCGTGGATGCGCACGTCGAGCTGACCCCGGGCGCGCGCCTTGCCGACCAGGGAGACGTTCAGCGGTTCGAGGTACTCGGGGAAGATCGTGACGACGTCGAGCCGCATCAGCTGTCCTCGCGCCCGGAGGCGATCTCCGCCTGGCTGTCGTCGAGGAGGCCGGCCGGCGGTTCGATGACGGCGCGCTGCTCCTCCAGGTCGATCTCCGGGACGATCTCCGCGACGAACGGGATCAGGACCTCGCTGCCGTCGGGGCGTTCGACGACCAGCAGGTCCTGGTAGGGCAGGTGGGAGATCTCGGAGATCCGGCCGACGGTGGTGCCGTCGCGGGTGACCACGTCGAGATCGATCAGCTGGTGGTCGTAGAACTCCTCCGGGTCCTCGGGGACCTCGTCGGGGTCGACCTCGGCGATCAGGAGGGTGTTGCGCAGCGCCTCGGCGGCGGTGCGGTCGGTGACGCCTTCGAAGCGCAGCAGCAGCCGGCCGCTGTGGACCCGGCCGGTCGCGATGGTCAGCGGTCCCACGGAGGACGGGTCGGTGGCCAGGACGGCGCCGGGCGCGAGCCGGAGCTCCGGCTCGTCGGTGCGCACCTCGACGGTGACCTCGCCCTTGATGCCGTGGGCGCGGCCGATCCGCGCCACTACCAACTGCACGCTTGTTTCTCCCTTGACGACGACTACGGGCCGGGGCGGGCCGAAGCCCTCCCCGGCCCGAGCCGGTGTTCAACGTGTCAGCGGACCTGGTCCACGTCGACGAGGTCGACGCGGATGCCGCGGCCGCCGATGGCGCCGACGACGGTCCGCAGCGCGCGGGCGGTGCGGCCGTTGCGGCCGATCACCTTGCCGAGGTCGTCGGGGTGGACCCGGACCTCCAGCACCCGCCCGCGGCGCAGGGTGCGCGAGGCTACCTGCACGTCATCGGGGTTGTCGACGATGCCCTTGACGAGGTGCTCGAGGGCTTCCTCGAGCATGCTCAGGCCTCGGAGGACTCGGAGGTGGACTCGGCCGCAGCCTCGTCCGCCTTCTTGTCAGTCTTCTTCGCCTTCGGGGTGATGGCCTCACCCTTCGGCTCGTCACCGGAAGCCTTGGCGGCGGCCTCGAACAGGGCGCGCTTGTCGGCCTTCGGCTCGGCCACCTTCATCGGCGCCGGGGCGGGCAGGCCCTTGAACTTCTGCCAGTCACCGGTGACCTTGAGGATGGCCAGAACGGGCTCGGTCGGCTGCGCGCCGACACCCAGCCAGTACTGCGCACGCTCGGAGTCGACCTCGATGCGCGAGGGGTTCTGCACCGGGTGGTACAGGCCGATCTCCTCGATGGCCCGGCCGTCACGGCGGGTACGGGAGTCGGCAACGACGATGCGGTAGTGAGGCGAACGGATCTTGCCCAGACGCTTCAGCTTGATCTTGACTGCCACGGGAGTGGGTTCTCCTGGATTTGACGTGGTTGGGCACGGCGAGCTGCCGCGTGGGGTTGCGGTACCCGAGTGCCCGATGGACGCGTCAGCCGGAGGAGAGAGGGGTCCTGTGCGACTGTCGAGTACAGCTAGCCATTGTGCCACACGCGTTTGGGTCAGCCGACCGCGGCCACCTCGGGGATCCGGAAGGGTTTGCCGCAGCCACCGCAGACGATCGGCGCCTGTGCGAGGACGGACGGAACGACCCGGACATTGCGCCCGCAGTCACAGACGGCCTTGACGCGGACGCCGCCTCCGGAGGAGCCGTGCCGGGCGGCCGGACCCCGGAAGCTGCGGGCGGTGTCGGTGGCGGTCGCGGCCGAATGCGCCTTGAGGGCCCGGCCGAGCCGTTCGATGGTCGGGCGGTAGCGCCGTCTGGCTTCGGGGTTGAGCGTGACCAGCGAGAAGCCGCTGCTGGGGTGCGGCTCGTCGGCGTGGTCCAGGCCCAGCTCCTCGGCGATCGCCAGGAATCGGCGGTTGTGGTAGCGGCCTGCCCGGGAGGTGTCGCGGACGCCGCGGGCGGCGGCGATGCCGTGGACTGCCTCGTGGAGCAGCCGTTCGAAGGAGAGTTCGGCGCCGCAGGCGGACGAGGACTCTCCGATCAGGGACTCGGGCGCGGCCAGGTCCGGCAGCTCGGGGTGGTGCCGTTGAATGTCGGCCCACGCGAGCGCCAGCTCGGCGGCGAGAACAGGCGGTGTCGTGCTCACGTCGTAACAACGAGCCAGGGAGGCCCAGTGTTCCGATTCCGGGCCATCCCAAATAATTTGCACGTACCAGTCAGTTTCCGGCCATGCGCCGCGCTGGTGGGCGCCTACGTCGATCTGCGCAGAAGCCGCCCACCGGGCCGCAAGCCGGGACGTATCCGCGCGTATGCACCGGAGTGTCCGAAGACGGCCCGTGGAAGGCCTCCGCGCGCCCCGGGTACCCCGCACGGCGTAACGACGGGCGGCCACTACGGAGAGCGCCGCGGCGATGCTACGGGGCCTACCTGTGCGTTCCCGCACCGGCCCGCACCCCACCGTAGGGCCGCGCGCGGGCGCCGGGCGAGGGCGCACGGAGGTGCGGAAGCGCCCCCGGCGGGAACGCTGGCGTGGCGGAACGGCGCCGGCCGGGGCACCCTGGAACGGCGCTTCAGGGAGCGGCCCCGGCGCATACGGGGGCGCGCGGGAGACAACCCCGGCGCACCCCCTGGACGCCCGGACGGATGCGCAGTTGTCTGGGTTGCGGGGGCGCACCACGCGTGTTGACGGGGGCGATCGGTACGGCACAGGTTCGGTTCTCGGCGAATAGGGGCGCTATCGATGTCACCCACGCTCGTACGGCACCAGCTTCCGGACTCTGCTTCCCTGCGCTGTGAGGGCCCGCCCCTACCGGCCGGGTCGCGGGCGCGCGCCCGCGACTGGGCCGAGATCCAGGAAGGGATGCTGGTTCCCCTCTACGAAGCCGCGTACGACCGGCTGGGAATCGGGCCGGGCACCCGGTTGCTGGGGCTCGGCTGTGGTTCCGGTCTGGCGCTGCTGCTGGCGGCGGGCCGCGGGGCGCAGGTCAGCGGGGTGGACGCGGACGAGTCCCGGCTGGAGCTGGCGCGCGAGCGGCTCACGCCGGACGGCATGCCGGAGCACACCCGGCTGGTCAGCGGCGGTCTGGAGGCGGCGGCGTCCGGGGACACCGCGTTCAACGTGGTCACCGCGTTCCATCCGGTGGGGTGTGTGAGCACCGTCGAGGGGCTGGCGGCGTCGCTGACCGCGGCGGCCGGGCTGGCCGAGCGGGGCAGCGCGGTGGTGCTGGGCGGCTGGGGTCCGGTGGAGCGGTGTGCCACGGCCGGGGTGCTGCGGGTGGCGCAGCGGCTGGCCGGTGCCGGCGGGGACCGGGCGGCCGGGTCCGCCGGGTGGCAGCCCAGCGGCCGGGACGATCTGGAGGACCTGGCGGAGCGGGCCGGGCTGCGGCCGGACGGTTCGGGGCGGGTGGCCTGCCCGTTCGGGTACGCGGACCTGACGAGTGCGGTGCGCGGGCTGCTGTCGACGGGCGTGTACGACGCGGCGCTGCGGGTGGCCGAGCAGCGCCAGGTGGAGAAGGAGCTCGCGGAGGCACTGCATCCGCATCAGCGTCCGGACGGGACGGTGTGGATGCCGAACGTCTTCCGTTATCTGATCGCGCGGACGCGGTAGCCGGCGCCCGGGCTGCCGCTGTCGATGCGCCGAGCCCCCGGCCACGAGGTGTGGCCGGGGGCTCGGCGCTGCGTACGGCGGGGTGCCGGGGGCCGTCAGCCCATGAACTTCTTGAATTCCTCGGGGAGTTCGAAGTTCTTCGGGTCCTGGTCGGCCTGCGGCAGACCGAGCGGGTTGCCCGCCTGGGCGGCCTCGCGGCGGGCGGCCGCGGCCTGCTCATCGGCCTTGCGCTTCATCGGGTTGCCGCTCTTGCGCTTGCCCTTGGCCTGCTTGACCTGCTTCTTCTTGCGGGCGCCGCCTCCCATGCCGGGCATCCCCGGCATGCCCGGCATCCCGGGCATGCCGCCCTGGGCCATCTTGGACATCATCTTGCGGGCGTCGAAGAACCGCTCGACCAGGTTCTTGACCGTGCTGACGTCGACGCCGGAACCGCGGGCGATACGGGCGCGGCGGGAGCCGTTGATGATCGTCGGGTCCTGGCGCTCGGCCGGCGTCATGGACTTGATGACGGCGGCGGTGCGGTCGACCTCGCGCTCGTCGAGGTTGTTGATCTGGTCCTTCATCTGCCCCATGCCGGGCAGCATGCCGAGCAGCTTGGAGATGGAGCCCATCTTCCTGACCTGCTCCATCTGGGCCAGGAAGTCGTCGAGCGTGAACTCCTTGGGGCCCTTCGCCAGCTTGGCCGCCATCTTCTCGGCCTCTTGCTGGCTGAAGGTCTGCTCGGCCTTCTCGATCAGGCTGAGCATGTCGCCCATGCCGAGGATGCGGGACGCCATGCGGTCCGGGTGGAACGCGTCGAAGTCGTCCAGCTTCTCGCCGTTGGAGGCGAACATGATCTGCTTGCCGGTGACGTGCGCGACGGAGAGCGCGGCACCACCGCGGGCGTCGCCGTCCAGCTTGGAGAGCACCACGCCGTCGAAGCCGACGCCGTCGCGGAACGCCTCGGCGGTGTTGACCGCGTCCTGGCCGATCATCGCGTCGACGACGAAGAGGACCTCGTCCGGGCCGACCGCGTCGCGGATGTCCGCGGCCTGCTGCATCATCTCGGCGTCGATGCCGAGGCGGCCTGCGGTGTCGACGATCACGACGTCGTGCTGCTTGGTCCGCGCGTGCTCGATCGAGTCCTTGGCGACCTGGACCGGGTCGCCGACGCCGTTGCCCGGCTCGGGGCCGTAGAAGGCGACGCCCGCGCGCTCGGAGACGACCTGGAGCTGGTTGACGGCGTTGGGGCGCTGGAGGTCGCAGGCGACCAGCAGCGGGGCGTGGCCCTGCCCCTTGAGCCAGCGGCCGAGCTTTCCGGCGAGGGTGGTCTTACCGGCACCCTGGAGACCGGCGAGCATGATCACGGTCGGCGGCTGCTTGGCGAAGCGGAGCCGGCGGGTCTCGCCGCCGAGGATGCCGATGAGCTCCTCGTTGACGATCTTGATGACCTGCTGGGCCGGGTTGAGCGCCTGGGAGACCTCGGAGCCGAGGGCGCGCTCCTTGACCTGCTTGATGAAGGCCCGGACGACGGGGAGGGCGACATCCGCCTCGAGCAGCGCGATGCGGATCTCGCGCGCCGTGGCGTCGATGTCCGCCTCGCTCAGGCGGCCCTTGCCCCGGAGGTTTTTGAAAGTACTCGCCAAGCGGTCGGAAAGCGTATCGAACACGGCGGTCGTCGATCCTCGGGGTCGGGGGCGGGTGCGGTCAGTCGGCTTCTAGGGTATCGGGCCCGGCAAGCGAACCGTTCCTGCCCTGTTTCCCGCCCGGTTACGGGGCGGGAAGGCCCGCCCGCTCCCCCGCCCCGGTCCGTGCGGCTACTGCAGCGCCGCCTCCACCGCCGCCGCGACCTCGTGGGCCGCCGCGTCGGTCAGGGGCGCGCCGTCGGTGCTGGTGACGTAGAAGGCGTCGACCGCGTCCGCGCCCAGGGTGCTGATGTGGGCGCTGCGGACGGCCACCCGGGCGGTCTCCAGGGCCCGGCCGATGCGGTGCAGCAGGCCGTGCGCGTCGTGGGCGCGGACCTCGATGACGGTGGCGGTGCGGGAGCTGCCGGCGACGACGGTGACCCGGGGTGGCGGGGCGTGTACGGCACGGGTCCGGCGGGCGTAGGCGCGTTCGCGTTCGGCGAGCCGGGCCGGGACGTCGAGGGAGCCGTCCAGGGCGCGGACCAGGTCGGCGCGGAGCCGGTCGGCCTCCGGCAGCGAGCCGTATTCGGCGGCCACCCGCCAGCTGAGCAGCAGCACCGGGCCGTCGCCGATCGGGTCCAGGAGTTGCAGGTCGGCGGCGCGCACGGCGAGCCGGTGCAGGGCCAGCACCCCGGCGGCGGCGGGCAGCACGCCCGGCTGGTCGGGGACGGCGATCAGCAGCTCGACGCCGACCGGTTCCGGGCCGTCCGCCGCGGGCGCGTCCTCGGCGGGGGGCTCGGCGCGGGTGCGCAGCGCGAGGACCGGGCCGCCGGTGCGTCCGGCCTCCATGGCCAGCCGTTCCTGTTCGGCGGTCGGCCCCTCGGCGCCGCGCGGTTCCGCCTCGGGTTCCCCGGCGAGCCGTGCCGCGACCCGTTTGACCAGGTCGGCGACGAGCCCGCCGCGCCAGGCGCTCCAGGCGGCGGGCCCGGTGGCCAGTGCGTCGGCCTCGGTGAGGGCGTGCAGGAGTTCCAGGGTGCGGGTGCTGCCGACCGCGTCGGCGACCGCGCCGACGGTCTCCGGGTCGTCCAGATCGCGCCGGGTGGCGGTCTCGACGAGCAGCAGGTGGTGGCGGACGAGGGTGGCGATCACCGCGGTGTCGCGGGCGTCGAAGCCGAGCCGGGCGGCCATGTCGCGGGCGATGGTCTCGCCGGCCACCGAGTGGTCGCCGGGCCAGCCCTTGCCGATGTCGTGCAGCAGCGCGGCGACCAGCAGCAGGTCGGGGCGGTGCACCCGGCGGGTGAGCGCGGCGGCCCGTACGGCGGTCTCGACCAGGTGGCGGTCGACGGTCCAGGTGTGGACGGGGTTGCGCTGCGGGCGGCAGCGGACCCGCTCCCAGTCGGGCAGCAGCCGGGTGATGACGCCCTCGGCCTCCAGCGCCTCCCATACGGGCACCGTGGGCGCGCCCGCGCCGAGCAGCGTGACCAGCTGTTCCGTGGCCTCGGCCGGCCAGGGCTCGGGCAGCGGCCGGCCGGCGAGGGCGGTGGCGCAGCGGCGGATCGCGGCGGTGGCGAGTGGCAGGCCGGCCTGGGCGGCGGCGGCCGCGGCGCGCAGGACCAGCACCGGGTCGCGTTCGGGGCGGGCGGTGCGGGCCAGTACCGCTTCGCCGTCGAGTTCGACGACGCCCTCGGCGAGCGGTGAGCGCTCCCCCTTGGCGGCGGTGCGGCCGGTCAGCAGGCCGCGCAGGACGGGCTTGACGGCGCGGGCGCGCAGCACCCGGCCGACCTCGCGCCAGGTGACGTCGGCGGCGTAGGAGACGGTGCGGGCGGCTTCGTAGGTCTGGCGGAGCAGGGCGTCCGCGTCGAGCACCCCGAGGGCGGCGGCGACCTGGTCCTGTTCCTGGAGGGAGAGCCGGTCGGTGGCGCGCCCGGTGGTGAGGTGGAGCGCGTCGCGGGTGTCGAGGAGGAGGGTGCGGGCGGCTTCCAGGCCGCCGCGGGGTGCGTCGGCGAGCCAGGAGGCGGCGACCGCCCGGAGTGCGGTGGCGTCGCGCAGCCCGCCCCTGGCCTCCTTGAGGTCCGGTTCGAGGAGGTACTGCAGTTCGCCCTGGCGCTCGGCGCGCTCCTGGCACAGGGCGTGCAGCTCCGGCAGCCGCTTGGGGGCGCTCTCGCGCCAGTCGGCGTACGCCGCGGAGCGCAACCGGGCGCTCAGTTCCGCGTCGCCGGCCAGATGGCGGGCGTCGAGCAGCCCCAGTTGCACCTTGAGGTCGTCGCGGGCGGCCCGGCGGGCCTCGGCGGGGGTGCGGACGGAGTGGTCGAGGGCCATGCCGAGGTCCCAGACGGGGTACCAGAGCCGGTCGGCGAGCGCGGCCAGGGCGCGCGGGTCGGCGCGTCCGTCGTGGAGCAGGAGCAGATCGAGGTCGCTGCGGGGGGAGAGTTCGCCGCGGCCGTAGCCGCCGACCGCGACCAGTGCGGTGCCGGACAGGCCGGCGGCGGTGGCGTGCCGGGTCAGCAGGCCGGCCAGCCACTCGTCGGTGAGCCGGGCGAGGGCGGCGCGGCGGTCGGGTCCGGTGGTCTGCTCGTCCTGGAGGAGCCGCACCCGGGCCGCGGGGTACCCGCCGCCGTCCGCGGGCCCGCCGTCCCCTCGGGGTGCTGCGGCCGGTCCTGTCGTGCCCTCGACGCTGTCGGTCAACTCGCGCGCTCCTTGGTCGTGTTGTCCCCCGCCTGCCCCGTGGCCCCCGCCGTACGCCGGGGCCGCTGCCCCGCGTGTCCTCGGCCCGCCCCGTATGCCCGGGCGGGCGGCCCTCCGCCGCGCGGGCGGCGGACGGCCGGCCGTCCCGGGTGCGTCAGAGCGCGTCCGGCCCCCGCTCGCCGGTGCGGACGCGCACCGCGTCGTCGACCGGGATGCTCCAGACCTTGCCGTCGCCGATCTTTCCGGTGCGGGCCGCCTTGACGACGATGTCGACGAGTTCCTCGGCGTCCGCGTCCTCGACGAGCACCTCGATCCGGATCTTGGGCACCAGGTCGACGGTGTACTCGGCGCCGCGGTACACCTCCGTGTGCCCGCGCTGCCGGCCGTAGCCGCTGGCCTCGGTGACGGTCAGGCCGTGCACCCCGAAGGCCTGCAGGGCGTTCTTCACCTCGTCCAGCCGGTGCGGCTTGATTACTGCCGTGATGAGCTTCACGCGTCCACCTTCTTCGTCAGGGCCTCGCCGAGTGCCGGTCCCTTGCGGGCCGCGGTACCGCCGCCCGCGCCGGTGAAGTCGTACGCGGTCTCCGCGTGCGCGGCCTGGTCGATACCGGAGATCTCCTCGTCCTCGCTGACCCGGAAGCCCATCACCAGGTCGATGACCTTGGCAAGGAGGTAGCTGACCACGAGGGAGTAGAGGAGTACGCAGACCACTCCGACGGTCTGCTTGCCGAGCTGTTCGAAGCCGCCGCCGTAGAACAGGCCCTTGGCCTTGCTCTGCACTCCGCCGGTGGCGAACAGGCCGATCAGCAGGGAGCCGGTGACTCCGCCGACGAGGTGCACGCCGATCACGTCGAGGGAGTCGTCGTAGCCGAACTTGTACTTCAGGTTGACGGCCATCGCGCACAGCACACCGGCGATCACGCCGACCGCGATGGCGCCCAGCGGGCTGACGCAGCCGCAGGCCGGGGTGATGGCGACCAGTCCGGCGACCGCGCCGGAGGCCGCGCCGAGGGTGGTGAAGGAGCCGTGCCGGAGCTTTTCGTACGCGAGCCAGCCGAGCATCGCGGCGGCGGTGGCGACCTGGGTGTTGACGAAGGCGACCGCGCCGACGCCGTCGTCGTTGCCGAGCCAGGAGCCGGCGTTGAAGCCGAACCAGCCGAACCACAGCAGGCCGGCGCCGAGCATCACCAGCGGCAGGCTGTGCGGCCGCATCGGGTCCTTCTTGAAGCCGATCCGCTTGCCGACGACGAGGATGACGCCGAGCGCCGCGGCACCGGCGTTGATGTGGACGGCCGTGCCGCCGGCGAAGTCGATCACGCCCAGGTCGAACAGCCAGCCGCCCTCGGCCCAGACCCAGTGGGCGACGGGGAAGTAGACGACGGTCACCCACAGGGCGATGAACAGCGCCCAGGCGGTGAACTTCACCCGGTCCGCGAGCGCACCGCTGATCAGCGCGGGCGTGATGATCGCGAACATCAGCTGGAAGACCGCGAAGACGTAGACCGGGATGGTGGTGGCCCCCCACAGCTGGGTCAGGCCGATGCCGCTGAGGCCGGCGAACGAGCCGTTCCAGCCGAGGAAGCCGCCGGCGTCGTTGCCGAAGGCGAGGCCGAAGCCGTACAGGACCCACAAGATCGTGACGATGCCCAGGCTGATGAAGCTCATCATCAGCATGTTGAGCACGCTCTTGACCCGGACCATGCCGCCGTAGAAGAAGGCGAGCCCGGGGGTCATGATCATCACCAGTGCGGAGCAGATCAGCATGAACCCGGTGTTGGCCGGGCTGAGCGTCACCTTGTCTGCCGCGATCGTCAGGATGCCTGGGGGCATCGGCGTCTCCTCGTCGTCGATGCGGCCCGTGCGGGCGTGTTTCTGGTGGGCCGACTTCGCGATGAGGTTGTCGCAGGGTGGTTTCGGCCAAACCTTGCCGGTGTTTCACCGCAGTGACGAACACCGCCGCAGTGTTACGCCCCGGTGAACTCCGCGGTCGGCCCCGCATTCACCCGTTCAGCCGTAAGAAACGCGCCACGCACCGCACCCCTCCCCCGAGCAGGCCGGCGCCACGGGCAACCGCGTCCACGGGAGCGGCGCCGGCCTGGGCGCACAGGCAAACCCGGCCGCGGTCCGCCGCCCGCGTGACCTGGCAGGGGGGAGCCGAGTCGGGGTGTACGGGGCGGTGGCCGCGGCCGGTGTTCTGGGGGCGGGGCCGGTCAGACGGCCTCCGCGGTTTCCGGGAGGGAGCGGGCGAGGTCGTCGCTGAGCCGGATGATCTCGGCGACCTCGCCGAATTCCCGGGCGGCGGTGTCCACGGTCTTCCGCAGCCGGGTGTTGACCCGCTCGGAGCGGACCTGCCGGGCGAACGGGATGGCCTTCTGCGCCATCTCCGCGCAGGCCACCGGCTCCTTCTGCAGCAGCCGTACGGTCGCCATCCCGATGAGGTTGAGCGCGTAGGACCGCTGGTGCTCGGGGTCCTTGCCGAACAGCTCCACGGCCCGCGCCATGACGGGCTCGGCGAGCGAGGCGTACGTGGGGCTGCGGCCGGCGACGTAGGCCAGGTCGCGGTAGGAGTGGGCGTTCTCCGCGTTCAGCTCGGCCTCGGAGAAGAAGCGGATCCAGTCCGGCTCGGGCTCGCCGGGCGTGACGTCGGAGAAGGTGTCCTCGGCCATCCGCACGGCCCGCTTGACCTTGCTGGGCTGGCCCATCCCGGCGTAGGCGCGGGCCTCCATCGCATACAACATGGCCTGGGTGCGCGGGGTGGCGGTCTCCCGGCTGCCGTACTGGGCGAGGTGGATGAGCTCCAGGGCGTCGTCGGGCCGGCCGAGATGGATCATCTGGCGGCTCATGCTGGAGAGGATGTACGAGCCCAGCGGGCGGTCGCCGGCCTCCTTGGCGGCGTGCAGCGCCAGCACGAAGTACTTCTGCGCGGTCGGCTGCAGCCCGATGTCGTAGCTCATCCAGCCGGCCAGCTCGGCGAGCTCGGCGGCGACCTTGAAGAGCCGCTTGGTGACCGGCTCCGGGTGCGTCTCCTGGAGGAGGTCGGTGACCTCGTGGAGCTGGCCGACGACGGCCTTGCGTCGCAGTCCGCCGCCGCACTGGGCGTCCCACTGGCGGAACATCGCGGTGGTCGCCTCCAGCAGGTCCAGCTCGGGCTTGGAGAGCCGGACCGGCCGCCGGGCGCGGTCCGGCTGCGGGTCGGCGCCGCCCGGGGACACCGGGACCGGCACCAGCCAGCGCTGCATCGGCTCGATGAGACTGGGTCCGGCGGCGAGCATGAGCGAGGTGCCGAGGAAGCCGCGGCGGGCGAGCATCAGGTCGCTGCGGGAGAACTCGCTGATGAGGTTGACCGTTTGGGTCCCGGCCCAGGGGAGGTCCACGCCGGAGACGGACGGCGACTGGTGCGCCGAGCGCAGGCCCAGCTCCTCGATGCCGACGACGCAGCCGAAGCGCTCGGAGAACAGCTCCGACAGGATCCGGGGGATGGGCTCGCGCGGCTGCTCGCCGTCGAGCCACCGGCGCACCCGGGAGGTGTCGGTGCTGATGTGGTGTGCGCCCATCTGCCGTGCGCGGCGGTTGACCTGGCGGGCGAGCTCGCCCTTGGACCAGCCGCTGCGCATGAACCACGAACCCAACTGCGCGTTGGGCTTCTTGACGGCGTCGGTGCCGCCCGTGCCGCCGTTGCCGCCCACTGGAAGCCCCCATCCCGATTGCTGCTTGGTGCCTGGTGCGTGCTTGGTGCGTTGCCTGCTGCCTGGTGCCGTTGTGCGAACCGCCCCCAGGCGGCGGTCAGTTGCGACGCCTGTCCGGGGTACATCTACCCGATCACGGATTCCGGCCACACCTTTTGGCCTGTGCTCGACCGGTGCGTTGCCACCGGCATACCCGTGCGAACGATGCCTCTCCCGGGTTCAGACACTGAAAGTAATCCTACGATCACGCCCCCCGCGAGGGCGATCGCGGAAACGCCACCATTCGCCACCCCTTCGAATGAACTCCGGGCGCTGCTCTCGCGATTGACTTGACACAGGTCGAGCACGTCCGGGCGGAACGAAGCACGCAGCGGCTCCCGCGGCACTGCGCACCACCCGGCGCACCACGGCACACCACCGGCCCCGCGGGCCGTGGACGGAGCGTGAAGGACGCCCGTCGTCAACCCACCGACTCGTAACCACTGCCAGGCACCACCCGTTGGAGGGGGTATGGGCTTCACGATCGGCGGTATCCGGGAGAGGCGTTCCGTCTCCCGGCGCCGCGCCCGCTCGACCGAGATCACGGCGGTGGCGGAGTACACCGGGCTGTGGGGCTGGGACGTCGTGCCCGGCGCCCGGGCGGCCCGCACCGCCGGCGGCCGTCCGGACTGTTCGTGCGGCGCACCCGAGTGCCCCGCGCCCGGTGCCCATCCGCTGGAGTTCGCCGGAGAGCTGGCGGCCGGGGCCACGCTGGAGAAGGCCGCCGCGGCCTGGGCGGAGACCCCGGGGGCCGCGGTCCTGCTTCCGGTGGGCCGGTCCTTCGACGTGCTCGACGTACCGGAGGCCGCGGGCCGCCATGCGCTGGCGCGGCTGGAGCGGATGGGGCTGCCGCTCGGCCCGGTCGCGCTGACCCCGACCGGCCGGGCGCTGTTCTTCGTCGCCCCGGGTGCGGCCGCCGAGCTCCCCGATCTGCTCTACCGGACGGGCTGGGACGACGCCGCGCTCGATCTGCGGGCACTCGGCCCCGGGGCCCATGTCACCGCGCCGCCGTCCGACCACGGCGGGCTGGGCCCGATGCGCTGGCTGCGCCCGCCGGCCCTGGAGACCGCGGGCCGGCCCCCGCAGGCCCGGCTGGTGCTGGGGACGCTGGCCTATGTGTGCCACCGCGCGCCGCTGTACGGCTGAGCCGCGGCGGCCGGCGCGCAGCGGCATCCGGTGCGGGCCGGGCATGCGGAGCGCCCCGGTGCGGCCGGCCGAGGAGCCGGGCCCGCGTACCGGGGCGCTGCGAGGTCCGCACGGACGGGCGCGCTAGTCGCCGATAAGCGCATCCACGAACGCCTTCGGCTCGAACGGCGCCAGGTCGTCCGCGCCCTCGCCCAGGCCGACCAGCTTGACCGGGACGCCCAGCTCGCGCTGGACGGCGACGATGATGCCGCCCTTGGCGGTGCCGTCGAGCTTGGTGAGGACCACGCCGGTGATGTCCACGACCTCGGCGAAGACCCGGGCCTGGACCAGGCCGTTCTGGCCGGTGGTGGCGTCCAGGACGAGCAGCACCTCGCCGACCGGGCCGTGCTTCTCGACGACCCGCTTGACCTTGCCGAGCTCGTCCATCAGGCCGGTCTTGGTGTGCAGCCGGCCGGCGGTGTCGATCAGGACGACGTCGGCGGCTTCGGCGATGCCTTCCTTGACCGCGTCGTAGGCGACGGAGGCCGGGTCGCCGGCCTCGGGGCCGCGGACCGTACGGGCGCCGACCCGCTCGCCCCAGGTCTGCAGCTGGTCGGCGGCGGCGGCGCGGAAGGTGTCGGCGGCGCCGAGGACGACGGACTTGCCGTCGGCGACCAGGACCCGGGCGAGCTTGCCGGTGGTGGTGGTCTTGCCGGTGCCGTTGACGCCGACGACCATCACGACGCCGGGGATCTCGTCGCCGCCGTTGCCGATGCCGTTGGCGGTGTGGACGGTCCGGTCGAGGTCCGGGCCGATCAGCGCGAGCAGTTCCTCGCGGAGGAGTTCGCGCAGGTCGTCGGGGGTGCGGGTGCCGAGGACCTTGACCCGCTCGCGCAGCCGCTCGACGAGCTCCTGGGTGGGGGCGACGCCGACGTCGGCGGTGAGGAGGATGTCCTCGACCTCTTCCCAGGTGTCCTCGTCGAGGTGCTCGCGGGAGAGGAGGTTCAGCAGGCCCTTGCCGAGGGTGTTCTGCGAGCGGGAGAGCCGGGCGCGCAGCCGGACCAGCCGGCCGGCGGTGGGCTCGGGGACCTCGACGGGGGGCGCGGCGGGCGCCTCGGGCTCGGCGGCCGGTGCCTCGGCCGCGGGGGCCTCGGCGGTGGGCAGCGTGACGTCCTCGACGGTGCGACGTTCTTCGTCGCTGGGGGCTTCGGCCTCCTCGCCGACGTGCGGTTCGGCGGGGGGCGCGGTGACGGAGGGCTGGGGGGTGGCCGGCGGGGGCGGCGGCAGCTGCTTCTTCTTGCGGCCGCTGACGACGAGCCCGCTGATCGCGCCGAGCACGACCACGGCGATGACTACAGCAAGGATGACGTATTCCATAACCCCTCCAGTATCAGTCACGCCCCGTCTGCGGGGGCCTCCCGCGCCGCATCCCGGCTCCCGTCCGGACCGGCCCACAGGCTGGTCGCCGGGGTCCGACTGGACGCTTCGACGAGTGTGGGTGACACTCGTCGTCGTTGAGGGATCCAACGGTGCAGAGTGGCAGAAGTTGGATCAAAGTACGATGGTGGACGGCCGCGCAACGCGCGTAGAGTCCTGGCAACCACACACTCTGGCCAGGCACCACAGCCGCTGCCTGCACCTCCTCCCCCGGGGGTGCCCCCCAGATCCCCGCACGGAGATAGCTGCACCTATGGGCACCAGCACCACGTCCACGTCCCGTCCCGAAACCGAAGGCGCCGTCGAGACCCGCGGCATCGAGCCCGTCCCGGACCATGAGCGCCGTGGACGCGTCCGCGAGCTGTTCCCGACCTGGGTCGCCGCCAACATCAGCGTGTTGTTGCTCACCATGGGGGCCTCGCTGGTGATCAACAACAGCCTGAACTTCTGGCAGGTGCTGATCGTCGCCGCGATCGCCTCCGCCGTCTCGTTCGGCATGGTCGGGCTGCTGTCGGTCTCCGGCAAGTGGGGCGGCGCCCCGGGCGCGATGCTCTCGCGGGCCGCCTTCGGCGTGCGGGGCAACTACTTCCCGGGCGCGATCCTGTGGGTCGCCCGCTTCGGCTGGGAGACGATCAACGCGGTCACCGGCGCGTACGCCATCCTGACCGTGCTGCACCTGGTCTTCGGCATCGAAGCCAACAACGTCCTGGTCGTCGTGACCCTGCTGGCCTTCGTCGCCTGCACGTTCCTGGTGAGCGGCATGGGCCGCAAGGCGCTGAACGTGTGCAACAAGTACTCGACGTACCTGTTCAGCGCGATCAGCGTGGTCGTGCTGGTCTACCTGGTCGCCACCGCGCCGTGGAGCTCGATCCTGCACAAGTCGCCGGGCTCGACCACCCTGATGATCGCGGGCATCGGCACCATCGCCGCCGGCGGCATCAGCTGGGTCCCCACCGGCCCGGACTTCGCGCGCTACCTCCCGCACTCCGCCTCCGGCAAGAAGATCGTCGGCACGACCATCTCCGGCGCGGCGCTGGTGCTGATCCCGATGGTGCTCCTGGGCGGCGTGATGGCGGTCTCCAACCCGGAGCTGGCCAGCCAGAACACCGACCCGATGTCCTTCCTCGGGCAGGTCCTGCCGCGGGCCATCGCGATCCCGTACCTGATCACCGCGCTGATCGGCATGATGCTGATCAACAGCCTGTCGATGTACTCGGCCGGTTTCACCGCGCAGACCATGGGCGTCAAGCTGCCGCGCGCCCTGGCGGTCAGCATCAACGCCGCCATCAGCCTGATCGGCGGGCTGTTCATGATGCTGGTGGCCAAGGACTTCATCGGGCAGTTCATCGCCTTCCTGACGCTGCTCGCGGTCTCCTTCTCCGCCTGGATCGGCGTCTACGGCGTCGACATGTTCCGCCGCCGCAAGCTCGCGGTGCGCTACGACTCCGCCGGCCTGATGGACACCGGCCGCACCAGCCGCTACTGGTACGCCGGCGGCTTCTGCTGGCAGGCCATGACCGCCTGGGCGGTGGCGCTGATCGCCGGCCTGTGCTTCACCAAGGTGCAGTGGTTCACCGGCCCGCTGGCGACCACCTGGATCGGCGAGAACGGCCTGGGCTGGGCGGCCACGATCGCGATCGCTGCGGTGGTCTTCGCGGTCCTCCCGGCGGCGAAGGAGTCCGTCCCGGCGGCCGGCGCGGAGGCGCCGGCCGAGGCCCGGCAGCGGGCCGAGGTGAGCTGAGCCGCCGGCCTCGCGGCGGGCCGCGGGAACGCTCCTGCCCCCTGGTCACCTGACGCCACGTCAGCTAACGTCCCCTTCGCCAACCGTCCTTGGCGAAGGGGACGTTGCCATGTCCGCTGCCCTGTCCGATGCCACGCCCGGCGCCACGTCCGACACCGCGCCCGGTGCCGCACCCGGTGTCCGGCCCGCCCCGACCGCACCGCCCGCCCGGCCCGTCACGGTCCTGCGCATCAACCTCGTCGACCCGGCGCCCACCGCCGCCTCGCTCGCCGCCCGCTACCGGGCCGCCGTCGAGATGGCCGCCTTCGCCGACGACCGCGGCATCACCATGGTCCAGACCGAGGAGCACCACGCCACCGACAACGGCTGGATGCCCTCGCCGCTCACCTTCGCGGGCGCCGTCTTCGGAGCCACCCGCCGGATCGGTGTGACGGTCTCCGCGCTGATCACCCCGCTGCACGACCCGCTCCGGCTCGCCGAGGACCTCGCCTCGCTCGACCTGATCAGCGGCGGCCGGCTGGTCACCGTCGCGGGCATCGGCTACCGGCCCGAGGAGTACGCGGCGCACGGCAAGGACTGGGCCGGCCGCGGCGCGCTCCAGGACGAGGTGCTCGGCACCCTGCTGTCCGCCTGGACCGGCGAACCGTTCAGCTACCGGGGGCGTACGGTCCGGGTCACCCCGCGCCCGTTCACCCGGCCGCACCCGCTGCTGCTGATCGGCGGCAGCTCACGGGCCGCGGCCCGCCGCGCCGCCCGGCTGGGCCTCCCCTTCTTCCCCAGCGCCCGCCTGCCCGGGCTGGAGGCGTACTACCACGAGCAGCGCGCCGTCCACGGCACCGAAGGCTGGGTACTGCAGCCCCCCGAGCGGACCTGCCTGCTGCACGTCTCCGAGGACCCGGACCGCACCTGGGCCGAGTACGGCGACCACCTGCTGCACGAGGCGCGGACCTACGCCTCCTGGCAGTCCGCGGGCATCCGGTCCGCGGTCCGTTCGGCGGCGACGGACCCGGAGGCGCTGCGCAAGGAGGGCGTCTACCGCATCGTCACCCCGGACGAGTGCCTCACCCTGGCCCAACAGAGCAGCACCCAGGGCTCGTTGATCCTCCACCCCCTGTGCGGCGGCATGCCGGTCGACGAGGCCTGGCGCTCCCTGCACCTCTTCGCGGAGCGCGTGCTGACTCGGCTTTGATCCCCACGTACCTGGCCGTCTCGCCGCGGGGGTTGCTCGCCGTTGCGCTTTGCGGCGCCTCCCACGTAGCTGTCTGCGACGCCGCGGGTCGTCTCGCCGTTGCGCTTTGCGGCGCCCCGCACGTACCCGTCTGCTGCGCCGCGGGTCGTCTCGCCGTTGCGCTTTGCGGCGCCCCGCACGTACCCGTCTGCTGCGCCGCGGGTCGTCTCGCCGTTGCGCTTTGCGGCGCCCCGCACGTGGCTGTCTGCGACGCCGCGGATCGTCTCGCCGTTGCGCTTTGCGGCGCCCCGCACGTAGCTGTCTGTCCCGCCGCGGGGCTCGCTCGCCGTTGCGCCTGCGGCGGGCTGGGTTTGTGGTGGGTGCGGTGACGGACCTCCGGGGCCGGTTGTGTGGACTGCTGACGCTTTACGTCCACACAACCGGCCCCTCCGGCCCGTCCCCTCCCGTGAGGGGGAGTGTGCGGGTGAGTGGGGGCGCGCGTTGTGGCACGTACACCTGACGTCGCCGGTCAGCGGGAATAGCTCCGCCCGCGTGTCCGGTTGTGGCCCCGCAGGGGGCCCTCGCGACCCTTACGGGATCTGTTCGACCAACCCCTACGGGTCCGCAGGCCCCCTTGTACCCCCAACGCCCACCCCCACCGCCCTCTTCCCACTCCCTCAACGGGAGGGGACGGGCCGGAGGGGCCGGTGTTTGGGACGTAAAGCGTCAGCAGTCCCAAACACCGGCCCCGGAGGTCCGTCACCGCACCCACCACAAACCCAGCCCGCCGCAGGCGCAACGGCGAGACGACCCGCGGCGGGACGGCCAAGTACGTACGGGGCGCCGCCAAGCGCGCAACGGCGACCAATCCCCGCGCCGCCGCAGACAGCTACGTGCGGGGGCGCCGCAAAGCGCAACGGCGAGAAACAACCGCGGCGGGACGGCCAGGTACGCGGGGCCGAGCCAAGCGGAGCGCCCCGCGGCGGGACGGCCAGGTACGTGCGGGGCACGCGAAGCGCAGCGGACCGTCAAACCCGCCCATGCGCCCGGCGGGCCCGGCGGGACAGGGAGTCGATGACTACGGCGAGCAGTAGTACTCCGCCGGTGATCATGAACTGGACGGCGGTCTGGATGCCCATCAGGGCCACCCCGGAGGCGATCGACTGGATGACCAGGACACCGAGCAGTGCGGACCAGGTCCGGCCGCGGCCGCCGAAGAGGCTGGTGCCGCCGATGACCGCGGCGGCGATCGCGTCCATCAGCAGATTGCCGGAGCCCGCGGTCTGGGTGGCCGAGGTGACCCGGGAGGCCAGGAACAGCCCGCCGATCGCGGCCATCGTGCCCGAGACCATGAACACCGAGATCCGCACCAGGTCCACGTTGATACCGGTGCGGCGGGCGGCCTCCACGCTGCCGCCCAGCGCGAAGATCATGCGCCCGTACGGCGTCCGGCGCAGCACCTGGTCGAGACCGACCAGGAAGCCCAGGAAGATCAGCAGGGCCAGCGGCAGGCCCTGGAACTGGTTGAGCACGAACGCCGCGGCCAGCGAGACGGCCGCCAGCACTCCGGTGCGCAGCACGATCTCGCCGAGTGGCCTGGCCGGTACCCCGGCGGCCCGGCGGCGCCGGACGTCCTGGTAGGAGGCGAGGAAGTAGCCGGCCGTCCCGAGCGCCGCCAGGCCGTACGCGGCCACCACCGGGGTGAAGTAATAGCCGGTCAGCTGGGCGAGCAGGCCCTGGTCGTCGAGGTTGATGGTGCCGGCGGAGCCGAGGATGTAGAGCATCAGCCCGTTCCAGCCCAGCAGTCCGGCGAGGGTGACCACGAACGCGGGTACCCCGACCTTCGCGAAGAAGAAGCCCTGCACGGCCCCGATCACGGTGCCGGCGAGGACGGCCAGGACCAGCGCGAGTCCTTCCGGGAGGCCCTGGTTGACGTTGAGCACCGCGAATCCGGCCGCGGCCAGACCGCTCACCGAGCCGACCGACAGGTCGATCTCGCCGAGCAGCAGCACGAACACCACTCCGGTCGAGATCAGGCCGATGCCGGCGATGTCCACGCTCAGGTTGGACAGGTTGCGCGGCGAGAGGAAGTTCTCGTTGAGGCTCTCGAAGATGATCCACACCACCAGCAGCCCGAGCACGACCGGGACCGAGCCCAGTTCCCCGCTGTGGAACCGGCGCCGGAGGGCCGCGAGCGGGTTCCGCCCGGCCCGCTCCGGCGCCGGCCGGGTGCGGCGTACCGCCTCCGCGCCGTCCCGTTGCCGGGTCATCGCTCCGCCTCCCAGTGCGCCGCGCGGCGGGTGACCGCGTTGTCGGTGGCCCCGGTGATGGAGGAGATGATCTGTTCGTGGGACGTGGTGGTCACGTCGAAGAAGCCGTTGTTGCGGCCCAGCCGGAGCACCGCGATCCAGTCCGCGACGGCCTTGACGTCGCCCATGTTGTGGCTGATCAGCAGCACCCCGAGGCCGCGTTCCCGCAACTGCTCGACGAGGTCGAGGACCTGGGCGGTCTGTTCGATGCCCAGCGACGCGGTCGGCTCGTCCAGCAGTACCAGCCGCGGCTCGCCCAGCATCGAGCGGGAGATGGCGACGGTCTGCCGCTGGCCGCCGGACAGCGAGGCCACCGGGAGCCGGACGCTGGGCAGCCGGATGGCGAGGGTGTCGAGCAGGCCGAGCGTGACCCGCTCCATCTCCACCTCGTCGAGCAGCCCGGCCCGGCGGATCTCCCGGCCGAGGAAGAGGTTGCCGACCACGTCGAGGTTGTCGCACAGCGCGAGGTCCTGGTACACGGTGGCGATGCCCAGGTCCTGGGCCTCGTGCGGCCGGGTGATCTGCACCGGCCGGCCCTGCCACTCGACGGTGCCCTCGTCCGCCGGGTCGACCCCGGCGATCACCTTGATCAGGGTGGACTTGCCGGCCCCGTTGTCACCGACGAGCGCCACGACCTGACCGGCGCGGACCTCCAGGTCGACGTCCGCGAGGGCCTGCACGGCGCCGAACCGCTTGAAGATGCCGCGCAGCGCCAGCAGCGGAGGTGCGGACATGGGTACCTGCCTTAGCTGGTGAGCCCCGCCTTCCGGCAGGCGGAGGCGTACTTGGGGGTGCAGATCTGGTCGATGGTGTACATACCGTTCTTGACCACGGTGTCCTTGATGTTCGCCGCGGTCACCTCGATGGGTGTGAGCAGCACGGCCGGTATGTCGTGCAGGGTGGGGCTGTTGATCCGGTGGGGGGCCAGGCGGCCGAGCCGCTCACCGCGCCCCAGGGCGACCGCCATCGCGGCCGCGGCGTCGGCCTCGGGCTTGAAGGGCTTGAGGACGGTCATGATCTGTTCGCCCTGGAGGATGCGCTGAATGGCGGGCAGTTCGGCGTCCTGGCCGGTGATCGGCGGCAGCGGAGAGATCTTGGCGGCCTTCAGCGCGGAGATGATGCCGGCGGCGAGACTGTCGTTGGCGGAGTAGACCCCGTTGATGTGGTCGGCGCCGAGTGCCGCGATCGCGGCGGTCATGTTGCCGTTGGCGGCCTCCGGACGCCAGTCGGCCGTGTCGTACGACTTCCCGATCCGCACCTTGCCCCGGAGGACGGACAGCGCACCGCGTTTGAACCACGCGGAGTTGGGGTCGGTGGCCGCGCCGTTCATCATCACGATCTGCGCGCGGCGCGCGTTCGGGCCGAGTGCCCGCAGCAGCGCCTCGGCCTGCAACCGGCCGACCTTCGCGCCGTCGAACGACACGTACCCCGAGACCGGCCCCTCGGCCAGCCGGTCGTAGGCGACGACCGGGATGCCGGCCCGGTGCGCGTCCTCGACCGAGGAGCGCAGCGACCGGGAGTCGGTGGCGTCGAGGATCAGCACGTCGACCCGCTTGGTGATCATCGCGTCCATCTGCTGCTGCTGGGTGGCGACGTCGTGCTGGGCGCTGACGGTCTCCACCGTGCACCCGCGGCACAGCTGGTGGATCCGCTGCTCGATCAGCGGCTTGTCGAAGTGGTAGAAGCGAGAGGTGCTGTCCGGCAGGAGCACCCCGATCCGCAGGGCGCCGGGGGAGGAGGCCGTCCGGTGCCCGCCGCCGGCCTCGCCGCAGGCCGCCGGGCCGGCCAGCAGTCCCAGCGCGGCCAGCGCCACGACGGCCCTGCGCAGGCGCCCGGTCACCACGCCGGGCCCCCTTCACCGGCCTGGGCGGCCTCGATCCGCTCGTCCGGCTGCAGGCTGATCTCGCTCCACACCTGCTTTCCGCCGCTCAGCGGCACCGAGCCCCACGACGCCGACATCGCCTCGACGAGCAGCAGCCCGCGGCCGCCGGTCGCCTCCCAGTCCACGCTGGCCGGCTTGACCGGGGCCCGTGGCGAGGCGTCGTTGACCGCGATCCGCAGCCGGTCGGCGGCCAGCGTCAGATCCAGCCGGACCTCGCCCTGGGTGTGCGCGATGGCGTTGGTGACCAGCTCGGACACCACCAGCAGCGCCACGTCCATCTCCTCGGTCACGCCCCACGTGCGCAGCGTGCGGCCGGTGAAACGGCGGGCGTGCATCACCGCGTCGGGCAGCCGCCACACCGCCCAGTGGGCCCGGGTCGGGCGGACCCGCATGCCGTCGTAGCGCAGGACGAGCACCGCCACGTCGTCGTCCCGCCGCTTGGCGCTGCCCAGCAGTTCGTCGGCGACCCGCCCGGCGTCGGCCGGATCGGCGGCCGCGAGTACCTCGCACACCCGGCGCATCCCGTCCTCCAGGGGGAGGCTGGCCGATTCGGCCAGGCCGTCGGTGAGCAGCACCAGCAGCGTGCCGGGCGTCAGCCCGACCTCGGTCAGCGGGAACTCGCCCTCGGCGGCGACCCCCAGCGGCGGCCCGCCCTCGACGGTCAGCTCCTCGGTCCGGCCGTCCGGGTGCCGCAGTACCGGCGGCAGGTGCCCGGCCCGCACGAACCAGGCGATGCCCTCCTCCATGTCGAGGTCCACGTAGGCGCAGGTGGCGAAGAGGTCGGTCTCCATGCCGAGCAGCAGCCGGTTGGCGTGCGCGATCACCACGTCCGGCGGGTGGCCCTCCACCGCGTACGCCCGGATCGCGGTGCGCATCTGGCCCATGATGGTGGCGGCGCCCGCGCTGTGCCCCTCGACGTCCCCGATCACCAGCGCCACATGGCCGTCGGAGAGCGGGATGACGTCGTACCAGTCACCGCCCACCTCCAGGCCCATGGTGGCCGGCAGGTAGCGGACCGCGGTGACCCCGCCGGCCAGCGTCGGCAGGGTGCGGGGCAGCAGGCTGCGCTGGAGCATGGTGGCGAGCTCATGGCCGGCGTCCAGTGCGTGCGCGCGGACCAGGGCCTGGCCGACCAGCCCCGCGGTCGCGGTCAGCAGCGACCTTTCCTCGGGCCCGAACCGGTGCTCGGTGTCCCAGCCGAGCAGGCACACGCCGACCACCCGGCCCTCGGCCGGCAGCGGCAGGAGGGCCAGCCCGCCCGGGCCGATGTCCGCGAGCCCCGGTTCCAGTTCCGCCCCCCGGGGCCACAGCGCCACATGGCCGCCCCGCAGGACGCCCTCCAGCGTAGGCAGGGCGTGACACGAGGCGTCGGGCCATTCGGTGCGCCATTCGCGCTGCCAGCTCGCGGGCCAGAACTCCGGCTCGGGGGGATCGAGGACGGTGACCACGAGCCGGTCGGCCTCCAGCTCGGCGACCCCGATCCGGCTGGCGGCCAGCGGCGGCCGCAGCACGTCGACCACCGCCCGGCTGACCTCCCGGATGGTGGTCGCACCGGCCAGCGCGGTCGACAGCCGCTGCACGACGGACACCTCGTCGGCGCTGGGACGCAGGTACGAGGCGTCGGCGACCACCCCGAGCATCCGCTCCGGCACCCCGTCGGCGTCGTACCGCACCCGGCAGCGCAGGCTCAGCCAGCGCAGTTCGCCGTTGGGGCGGCGGATCCGGAAGGACAGTTGCTGTCCGGAGACGGGCAGCCCGCCCGGTTCCACGATCGACATCAGCGCCGGAACGTCGTCCGGCGCGGTCCGCTCCAGCAGCGTCTCGACCCGCCGGTCGAACTCCTGTTGTTGGATCCCGAACAGCTCCAGCACCAGGGCGTCCGCGTCGATCCGGCCGGTGCGCAGCACCAGTGTGAAGGCGCCGCCGCGCAGGGTGCCCAGGCCGGGGCCGAGCAGCGACTGCCGCTCGGTGCGCGCCATGACCCGGGCGGCCACCGCCTCCAGCCCGGCGGCCACCTGGTCGGCGTGCAGCTCCAACAGGTGCCTCCGGTCCTCGTCGAAGGCGTGCGCCGCCTGGTCGACGACGACGAGGCAGCCCAGCCGTCTGGTGTCGTCGCCCAGCGGCAGCGCCCCGAGCGAGACCTCGCCGTGCTCGTCGAGTTCGGCGGCGCCCACCCACTGCGGCCGGCCGGTGCGGAAGGCCGCGGCGACCGGGGAGTTGCCGGCCACGTCGTAGCTGGCCGGCAGTCCGAAGCGGACGCCGGAGCCTCCCACCATCTCGGCCAGGTGGAGTTCGCCGTCCCCTTCGGCCGGGACATAGACGGCGGTCAGCTCGGCCCCGGACGACCCGAGGACCCGCGTGGTCACTGCCTGCACCGCCTCCGTACGCGGAGGGAAGCCGTTGTCGTACGCCACGGTTGCCGTATCCGCCCTCGGGGCCAGGGCTCCACCCCGCCGCCATTTCATCGGATATGCCGTAATTTACCGCTTTGCTTCCATGGTGCGGCATTCGGCGAGGCCGGAGCCAGTCGGCGTCCGCGCTGCTGCACCCCGGCACGGTGTGTGACCGAAGGCCGGGCCCCCGCCCGGTCAGGCGGGCACCAGCACCGCCGCGCCCCGCACCCGGCCCGCGGCCAGGTCGGTCAGCGCCTGCGGGGCCCGGGCGAGCGCATACGGACTGGCGGTGACCTGGATGCCGATCCGGGCCGCGGTCCGCAGGAACTCCTCGCCGTCCTGGCGGGTGTTGGAGGCCACGCTGCGCAGATCGCGCTCGTGGAAGAGGTGGCGTTGATAGTCGAGCACCGGGATGTCGGTGAGGTGGATCCCGGCGATGGCGAGCGTGCCCGACCGGTCCAGCGCCTCCAGTGCCACCGGCACCAGGTCGCCCACCGGCGCGAAGAGGACCGCCGCGTCCAGCGGCTCGGGCGGCCGGTCGTACGCGTCGCGGGCCGAGGTCGCCCCCAGGTCGAGGGCGAGTTGACGGGCCGCCGCCGTCCGGGTCAGCACATGGACCCGGGCCCCCTCGGCCAGCGCGACCTGCGCGGCCAGATGCGCCGAGGCCCCGAACCCGTAGATGCCGAGCCGGCCACCCGGCGGCAGCGCGCTGCGGCGCAGTGCCCGGTAGCCGATGATCCCGGCACACAGCAGCGGCGCCAGCTGCACGGCGCTCTGGTCCTCCGGGAGCGGATAGGCGTAGTCCGCGGGGACCAGGGCGGCCTCGGCGAACCCGCCGTCGGCGTCCCAGCCGGTGTACCGGGAGGCCGGGCAGAGGTTCTCGCGGCCGGCCCGGCAGTAACGGCAGCCCCCGCAGGTGCCGCGCAGCCAGGCCCCACCCGCCCGGTCACCGATCCGGAACCGGCCGACCGCCGCTCCCGTGGCGACGACCCGGCCGACGATCTCGTGCCCCGGTACGGTCGACGGGCGGCGCGGCGGCAGGTCCCCTTCGGCCAGATGGAGATCCGTACGGCAGACCCCGCACGCCTCGACCCGCAGCAGCAGATCGCCGGGACCCGGCGCGGGAACGGGCCGCCGCACCGCCACCAGCGGCCCCGAGGCCACCGGGCCGGGCCGCCCGACGGCCCAGGCGGACGCCAGTTCCGGGCCGGAGACCGGCGCCGGGGCTCCGGCCGTGTGTGCGGCCATGCGTCCAGCATCGCGCCGGGCAGGGAGGCGGACAAACGGGAGCGGAGCGCGCCGCGCGGCGCCGGCGGGCGGGCCCCGGGGCACGCCCGCACCCGGCCGACGTACCTCGACACGCCGGCCTCGTTGCCCGCCTCACCTCGTGAGGAGGGGGCACCCGCCTCGCCTCGTCAGGAGGGAGAGGCGCTCCGCCCGTCGGCCGGGCCGGGCCGGTCCTTCTGGCCGGTCCGGCCCTTCTGGCGGAAGCGAAGGGCGCGCAGCAGCGCGATCAGCGGCCGACGGCGCTCGCGGACGGCCGGGGTGCTGCCCGGCGCGTCCGCCGCATCCGCCGCATCCGGGGCAACCGGCGCCGGCTCGGCCGGGCCGCCCGACGGCGGCCGGTCGGGCGGCGGCGAGCTGTCCGGGGGAGGGGTCTTCGGCTGGGGGACGGTGCGCGAGGCCTCGGCGGGATGAGCGCGCCCAGGGCCCCGAAGATGTCGCGGGGCATACCGGTTCTCCTGCGGTGCCGGACCTGTGAGCGGATGACGGCAGGCCGCGCCCCGGTGGCCCGCCGACGGGCGGGGCGGGCAGGCGCGGCCGGGCCCGGTCAGCAGCGCAGAACGGTCACGCCCCCGGCAGGCGCGGCGGCGGCGGAGGTGCGGACGGCACCGGACGCCGGGACGCCGCTCGCGGTACGGGCGGCCGCCGCCGGTGACGCCCCGAGCGCCTTGCCGGCCGCCCCGGTCGGGACAGGGTGGCGCAGGTGGCAGACCGACCCCTCGCACCGGTGGCGGACGCCGCTGCCCGGATGCCGGTGGTCGCCGTCGGCGGAGGCCAGTACCGGTGCCCGCGCGGCGCACGGCCGCTCGGCCGGAGCGGACGCGACGGGGGCCGCGGCACGGGTGGCGCAGGCCCCGGCAGCGGCACCGGCCGGCGGTGCCTCCGGGGAGCCCGGGGCGAACGCCGCGTGCAGCAAGGCCAGCAGAGCGATCAGGAGCAGCACGCGCCGGCCCCGTGTCGCCGCGGAGCGGCCGGTGCTGACGGTGTCCCGCATACGGATCTCCCCACGCTCTTCAGGAAGGGATCCCCGGTACAACATCGGGGCACTCCGGAGAGACCGGAAAGAGCCCCGCATTCCACCCGTTCCGGCTACCGCCCGTACGTATGCCCATCAATCGGACAGGTCGCCGCGGGTTTCGGCGGCTCGGGCAAGGGCGTGGACGCGGGGCGCCCTAGTTGTCCGCCGCGGCCCGCTCGAAGTGGTGCGTGAACCGCTCCAGGGGCTCGCCGTCGAGGCTCCACGGCCAGGGCGTGGCGATGCCCTTGGTGGCCCGCAGGGTGATGGCCGCCTCGGTCATCCGGGCGGACTTGATCAGCGCGTAAGCCAGGACGTTCAGGTCCGCCACGGCCTGGGCGTGGTGCAGATAGCCGGGCGCCGGCCAGTACCGGGCCGCCTGGTCGAGGGCCCGGACGGCATCCGGGCGGCGCCAGATCTCCCCCGCGCCCAGGGCGGACAGCCCACCGGTGGCCACCGCCCGCTGATGGGCGCGGACCAGCGCGGTCAGCTCCAGGCCGGCGGCGGGGGCGTCCGGCGGCATGCTGTTGCGGACACCGTCGAGCAGGTCCAGCACCAAGGCGCTGGATCCGCACTCGTCGGGCGAGAGATAGCCCAGGGCCTGGAGGTGCGCCTCGCGGTTCCAGGGGTCGCGGGCCTTGATCTCGCGCCAGATCGCCGACAGTTCCTGCGAGGGGCGGCGCTCCAGCCGCAGCACGGCCAGCTGCAGGGTCCACGGCGTGGGATCGGCCGGCGCCAGATCGGCCGCGATCCGGCAGGTCTCCCGGGTCTCGGCCAGATCGACGGCGGAGCCCGGCTCGCGGGCCCGGAGGAGATCGGACCAGGCGTGCAGCAGCAGGGCGCCCGGGTCGCGCGGGCTGTGCCGCCGCCAGATGCCGGGCAGCCCGCGGCCGGCCGATGCGGCCAGCACCGCCAGCCGGTGTGCCCTGCGGTCCCAGTCCTCGCCCGCGTCGTCGAGCAGCTGCCCCATCGTGGCCATCACGGCGGTGTCCAGCGAGCCGCGGGACCAGGCGGTCTCGACGCGCTTCCGGGTCCGGCCCAGGGTGACGTCGTCGAGTTCCGGGGCCATCCGGGGAACGTTGTCCTTGCGGCGTCTGAAGACGGGCATCGTCGTGGGCTGGCCTTCCGAGCGGGAGTCGTGGGCGGCGGGGGGCGGTGGTGAGGGGATGGTACGGGGCGGTGGCGTGCCGTGCACACCACCGCCCCTATGAATCGCGTTCTGCTAGTGGGACAGGCCCGCCGCCTTGTCGGACCTGCCGCCGATCCGGTCGCGGACCAGGGAGATCCCGACGACCACGACGGCCAGCAGCACCGACAGCAGCACCTGGATGCGGCCGCCGCCCTCGCTGTCATCGGTGAGCATGTAGGCCAGCACGAACGTGATCATCGCGATCGTGGCCCAGGTCAGGTACGGGAACAGCCACATCCGTACGACCAGCTTGTCCGGGTTCTCGCGGAGGATGATGCCGCGCATCCGCAGCTGCGAGAAGCAGATCACCAGCCACACGAAGAGCGCGACCGCGCCCGAGGAGTTCAGCAGGAACTGGAAGACGGTGGTCGGCCACAGGTAGTTGAAGCCGACCGCGATGAAGCCGAAGAGGACCGAGGCCAGGATCGCGGCCTGCGGGACGCCGCGCGTGCTGGTCCGGGCGAAGGCCTTCGGCGCGTCGCCGCGCTGGCCGAGCGAGAACGCCATCCGGGAGGCGGTGTAGAGGCCGGAGTTCAGGCAGGACAGCACGGCGGTCAGCACGATGACGTTCATGATCTGGCCGGCGTGCGGGATGCCTATGGAGTCGAGGGCCGCGACGTAGGAGCCCTTCTTGGTGATCGAGGGGTCGTTCCACGGCAGGAGGGAGACGACGACCAGGATCGAGCCGAGGTAGAAGATGCCCACCCGCCAGATCACGCTCTTGGTGGCCTTCGTGACCGCGCGCTCGGGGTCCTCGGACTCACCGGCGGCGAGGGTGACGATCTCGGAGCCCATGAAGGAGAAGACGACCATCAGGACGCCGGTGAGGATCGCGCTGGGCCCGTGGGGCAGGAACCCGCCGTGCGAGGTCAGGTTGCCGAAGCCGGTCGCGGCGTGGCCGGTGCCGGGCAGCACACCGAAGATCGCCAGGCCGCCCACGACGATGAAGGCGGCGATGGCGACGACCTTGATGCCCGCGAACCAGAACTCGAACTCGCCGAAGGAGGCGACCGAGGCGAGGTTGCTGGCGGTCAGGACGACCATCACGATCAGCGCCCAGGCCCACTGCGGGACGGCCGGGACCCAGCTCGTGAGGATGGCGGCGCCGGCGGTCGCCTCCACGGCGAGCACCACGACCCAGAAGAACCAGTACAGCCAGCCGATGGAGAAGCCCGCCCAGCGGCCGAGCGCCCGGTCCGCGTACGCGGAGAAGGAGCCGGAGGTCGGGTTGGCCGCCGCCATCTCGCCGAGCATCCGCATGACGAACACGACCAGCGCGCCGACCAGGGCGTAGGACAGCAGGATGCCGGGGCCGGCCGCGGCGATGCCCGACCCGGAGCCGACGAACAGGCCGGCGCCGATGACCCCGCCGACGGCGATCATGGACAGGTGGCGGTTCTTGAGGCCGGAGCGCAGTCCTGACTGCTCCGACGCCGGCCCGCCTTCCGGGGGTGCGGGCGGAGCGGTCAGATGGCTCTGGGGAGGTGTGGTCATTGCGACATCCGTTGAGGGGTTGGAGGGGTCATGCACGGGGTGACTGCTGGGATCGCCTCGGTCTGGACGCACGACAGGGCCGGGTGCTGGCAGGTGGCGATCATGGCCCTGTCGAATGTCGAAAGCGGCGGCACGGGGCCGCGGATTCCGGATGCTCGCGCGGGTGGGGAGCGCTGATCGCGCCGCCGCAGCGTGCCCGGCCTCCTCGTGAGAGGTGAGCGGCATCACGTCCGAATGGATTTGCGTCAGCGTATGTGGCGATGCACGGCGGCGTATTTGTGAGGGACGACAAAGTCACCCCTGATGGCTGTGCGACCGGCCAATGCGGAATCCGTTGCCGACCGCCTACGAGGGCTCCTTCCGGTGCGGGGTGCGCCCGCCCTCGGCGCTTTCCCGGCGGTCCAGCTCGGCGAGCAGCCGGTGCAGGAACGTCCGGGTTTCGGTGACCGCGGACGCCGGGAGCGCGGGAGCCAGGGCGCGGTGGACGGCGGTGGCGCGCTCGGTGACGCGGGCCAGCGCCCGCCGCCCGTCGGAGGTGAGCACCAGCAGCGGGGAACCACGGTGATCCGGGTTGGGTTCGAAGGTGAGATGGCCCAGGTCGGCGAGGTCGTTGGCCACCCGCTGCACGTTCTGCCGGCTGACCCCGAGCCGCCGGGCCGCCTGCGGCACCGTCACGGGTGCGTCCGACGCCACGCTCAGCACCTGCCACCTGGCCTGGGTGAGTCCTTCCGCCTGCGCGGTGCGCTCGCCCAGGCGGCGCAGTGCCCCGGCGGCCTCGAAGACATCGGCCACCAGCAGGGCCATTTCGTCCGGCACCCGGTCCTCCTTCCGGCGCCCCTCGTCGGACCGCCTTCGCTCTCTTGACAACCTGTTGTCAGAATAGCAATGTGCTGTCTATATGCAATGGCTATACACACAGCACGGCACCGGAAAGGGCCCGCCATGAGCACCAGTCGCTCGGTCACCAAGACCGTCACCATCGACCGCCCGCCGGACGAGGTGTTCGCCTTTCTCGCCGACCCGGCCAACTGGCCGCAGTGGGCCGTGGTGAACGTCCGGTCCGTCGAACCCACCGAGGACCCGCAGTGGTGGCGGATGGCCACCCCGCAGGGGCCCGCCAGGCTCCGGATCCGCCCGCACGCCGCGCTGGGCGTCCTGGACCACGACTACCTCGACGAGACCGCCTCCTGGCAGGTGCCCGCCCGCGTCGTGCCCAACGGCGCCGGCGCCGACTTCATGATCACGTTCTTCCGCCCGCCGACCCTCTCCGACGAGGACTTCCGCCGGCAGACCGCCCTGGTCGACACCGAACTGGCAACGCTCAAGGCCGTACTGGAACGCCCGCGGCCGTGACCGGGCCAGGCCGTCACCCCGCCTCCGGCCGGGCCGTCACCCCGCGTCCGCCTCGGACGGCAGGTCCTGCTCGGCCCAGATGATCTTGCCGGTCGGCGTGTAGCGGGTGCCCCAGCGCCGGGTCATCTGGGCGATGATGAACAGCCCGCGGCCGCCCTCGTCGGTCGTCCGGGCATGGCGCAGATGCGGCGCGGTGCTGCCGCCGTCGGAGACCTCGCAGATCAGCCCGTCCTGCCGGATCAGTCGCAGGGTGATCGGGCCGGTGCCGTGCCGGATCGCGTTGGTGACCAGCTCGCTGACGACCAACTCCGTCGTGAACTGCAGCTCCTCCATGCCCCATTCGGCCAGTTGCCGGCCGGCCAGCGCCCGGGCGTTGCCGACCACGGCCGGGTCGGCGGGCAGGTCCCAGGAGGCCACCTGGTGCGCACCCAGCGCACGGGTACGGGCCAGCAGCAGCGCCGCGTCGTCCGACGGCGGCCCGGTCAGCAGCGCCTTGACCACCCGCCCGCCGATGTCCGTGAGCGTCGCCCCGGGCGGCGTCAGCGCGCCGCTCAGCCGGGCCAGCCCGACCCCGATGTCCGGATCGCAGGTCTCGATCAGCCCGTTGGTGTAGAGCGCGAGCAGGCTGCCTTCGGGCAGCTCACGCTCGACCGCCTCGAACGGCAGCGAGCCCAGCCCCAGCGGCGGACCGGCGGGCAGGTCGACCAGCTCGACCGTGCCGTCCGGCCCGGCCACCGCGGGCGGGAGGTGGCCGGCCCGCGCCAGGCAGCACCGCCGGCTGACCGGGTCGTAGACCACGTACAGACAGGTCGCGCCCATGAAGGTGGCGGCCACCGTGGCGTTCCCGGTGTCCGGTGCCGGCTCGGTGCCGTAGGTCTTCACCAGGCCGATGACCAGGTCGTCCAGCCGGGCCAGCAGCTCATCGGGCGGCAGGTCGAGGTTGGCCAGGGTGTGCACCGCCGTCCGGAGCCGGCCCATGGTGGCCGCGGCATTGATGCCGTGGCCGACCACGTCCCCGACGACCAGCGCCACCCGGGCGCCGGACAGCGGGATCACGTCGAACCAGTCGCCGCCCACCCCGCTCGGCGCGTCGGCAGGGAAGTACCAGGACGCGACCTCCAGGGCGGAGCCGCCGGTCAGTTCGTGCGGCAGCAGGTTCTGCTGCATCACCCGCGCCGCGGTCCGCTCCCGCGTGTAGCGGCGCGCGTTGTCGACGCACACCGCGGCCCGCGCCACCAACTCCTCGGCCAGCCGCACGTCGTCCGCGCTGAACGGCCCCAGCCGGCGCGAGCGGAAGAACGTCGCCGCGCCCAGCGTCACCCCGCGGGCCTGCACCGGCGCCACCATCACCGACCGGAACCCGTACGCCCGGATCACCGCGCCGCGTGCCGGGTCCTCGGTGACCCAGGCACTGGACGCCTGGTCCAGCGCCGCCTCCACCAGGGACTCGCCGGCCAGCAGACAGCGGGTGATGGGTGAGGCCGGGGAGCGCCGTACGGCCTCGCCGACCGCCAGGCCCGCTTCCGGGCAGCCCTCGTTGACCGACTGCTGGCCGCAGCGCCGCATCAGCAGACTGCTGTCGACCGGCCCGGGCACCGGCTCGTCGCCCCGGAGGACCGAGTCCAGCAGATCGACGGCGACGAAGTCGGCGAGCGCCGGCACCGCGACGTCGGCCAGCTCCTGGGCGGTGCGGGTGACGTCCAGCGTGCTGCCGATCCGGGCGCTGGCGTCGTTCAGCAGGGCCAGCCGCTCCTGCGCCCGCCAGCGCTCGGTGACGTCGATGACCATGTACCAGATGCCGATCCGCCGGCCCTGCGGATCCGCCAGCCCGAAGAAGGACGCCGAGTAGGCGCGCTCCTGGCTGGGGTCGGCGTAGGTGGGGCTGCGGAATTCGTAGTCCATCACCGGGGTGCCGGTGCGCAGGACCCGATGCATCCGCTCGTGGAAGGCCTCGGCCTCCAGCGGCGGCAGGACCTGGTCCACCGTCCGCCCCAGCCGGCGTTCGAGGGGGATCAGCCGCTCCAGCACGTCGTTGACCCACACGTAGCGCAGCTCGGTGTCCAGCACGGCCATGCCGACCGGGGCGTGCGCCAGGAACGGTTCGAGCATCAGCTGGTTGACCCCGCCGCCCGGCGTCCGCCACTCCTCCAGGGCGAACACCGACCACCGCTCCCCGCCGGCGCCGTCGAGCACCGGCGTGACCTGGACGGCCAGCTGCAGATCGCGGCCGTCGCGGTGGCGCGCGGCCACCGAACCGCCCCAGCCGTCGCCGGTCCGGCACCACGCGGCGACCGCGGCCGCCCGTTCCCTGTCGCCGGGCAGCGCCAGCAGTTCCGCCGCGGGGTGGTGGAGGACCTCCTCGGCGCGGTAGCCGAGCAGTCGCTGCGCGGCCACGGTCCAGGAGACGATCAGCCCCTGTGCGTCGAGTTCGGCCGTGGCCGCTTTCGCGAGGTCACCCGCCCGGCCGGAACCGCCCGGCCGTGCCTTGTCGGAGCTCATGATCGCCAGTCCGTCGGCTCAAGGGAGCATCTCGGCCAGTCTAGGAGTTTTACCGACCGACAGCCGCTGCACCCGGTGACGGATCAGGAGGCCGGCGGCAGCCGCAGTTGCAGCATGGCCAGCAGGCGCTGGTCGGGGCGGCCGAGGTCGAGGCCGGTCAGCTCCTCGGCCCGCCGGATCCGGTAGCGGAGGGTGTTGGGGTGCACGTGCAGCTGGGCGGCGGCGGCCCGGACGTCGCCGAAGGCGTTCAGATAGGCGAGCACGGTCTCGGCCAGCTGCCCCTGGTTGCGGCTGTCGTGCGCGACCAGCGCGGTCAGCCGCGGATCACGCATCTCCGGATGGCCGGAGAGCAGCGTCAGCACCTCGCTGACCAGCACCTCCGCCTGGATGTCCGGCAGCGCGGCGACGGTGGTGGCGACGCCCACGCTCACCATGGCGTCCAGGATGCGGTCCGCCTCCCGCCGCGACTCGGGGACCTCGCCGAGCGCCGGCACGATGCAGCCCACCGAGCCGCGCAACGACAGTCCCAGGTGGCGGCGGACCGCGTCGGTGATCTCCTGCCCCCAGCAGCGCAGGGTGCCGAGGTCGATGCTGCGCGGCAGCTGCGGCAACAGCACGTAGGTCCGGGAGTCGGCCTGGGTGACCAGGGCGCTGCGGTGCCGGGCGGCGGTGTGCACCGAGATCAGGTTGCCGACCTCGGCGCGGGCCAGCTCCGGCGGCGGGGCCTCGGTCCCGTAGGAGAAGCCCAGGACGGCCGCCGGGCGGGCGGCGTCGAGGCCCATGTGGGAGGCGAGCGGCTGCGGCCCGGTGGTGCCCTCCAGCAGCCCGGCCGCCAGGGTGCGGGTCAGCGTGAGATCCGCCGAGAGCTCCCGGCGGCGGCGCACGAGATGCTGTGCGGCGACCCGGGCGGCGCCCAGCAGCGCCTGGTCGCAGTGGTCGGTCAGCGGCGTCGAGCCCTCCTGCACCCAGATGGTGCCCAGCTGCCGCTCCCCGGACCGGATCGCCACCGCGAGCCGGGCGCGGATGCCCAGCTCCGGATGGCTGTCGATGCGGATCACCTCGTCGGAGGCGCGCAGCCGCTGGAAGACCCCCCACTTCCGGAGCCGGGCCAGATACGCCTCGGGGCCGTGCCAGCCCAGGATGGACAGCCGCCGCAGATCGTCGACCTCGTCGGAGTCGGTGGAGCGGGAGTACGCCAGCACCCGGTTCGCGGTGTCCTCGATGCTGACGATGCCGCCGGTGAGGACGGCGGTGGTCTGGGCGAGGGAGAACAGGTCGCCCTCCTCGTCGCCCGCTCCGGGCAGCCCCGGCGGCGCGCTCTCCAGGGCCGCCCGGGCCAGTGCGTCGATCTGCTCCCAGCGCGCCTCACTGCGCACGGACAGCAGCGCGATGCCGGCCTCGACGGCGGTCTCGCTGAGCGCCGCGGCCTGGCCGGGGGCGTCGAGCTTGACCGCGACCGCGGCCGCCCCGTCGCGCCCGCCGGCCCGCAGCGCGGGGAACGCGGCGCGGCCGCGGGCGCCTATGGCGAGGATCAGCTCGCCGGGGCGGGCCATCGGCGGATCCTCGGGGTCGAGCAGGGCGACGCTGCGGATCTCGACGTCCAGCCCGGCGGGCGCCGCCTGCAGCTCGACCAGCGGCTCGCCCAGCGACATCAGCAGCTGGCGCAGGCTGATGCCGGTACGGGGCGGCGATGCCGCCGCGGCTGCGGCTGTTTCCATGATCAGCGCCTCTGCTGGGTCGGTTCGGCCCGGGCCGGACGGCGCAGGCCCTCTTGTGGCGCATACGATCCCGGCCGCCAAGCAGCCGGTCGGCCAAAGTCGGGGCCGCTACGGCACGTATGAGCCACGCCAACAGTACTGCTGCTCCTGGCCGGGAGCTCCGCGGCCGCGGACGGGTCAGCGGAAGGCCCAGCGCATCCGTGGCTCCACCGCGAACCGGAAGACCCGCCGTACGGGCGGGGTGCACAGCAGCGTCACCACCACGGCGGCGATCAGCGTCACCACGACGTGGCCCCACGGCGTACCGACCCAGGCCGCGTCGTACCAGTGCCACCAGCGCGAGCCCTTGGCCAGGAAGCCGTGCAGCAGATAGCCGTAGAGGGTGCCGGCGCCCAGGGTGGTGCACCACATCCGGCGGCCCGGCACCCAGGCGAGGAAGCAGGCGGTCAGCACCAGCGAGCAGCCGAACGTGGCCAGCTGCATCAGCATGCCGCCCCACCACGGCGCCCCCAGCTTCTGGGCGCTGTCGGTGTGGTAGAACCACGCGTCGTTCATCCGCGGCACGGCCCAGTACGCGAACGCGGTCGCGCCCAGCACCACGGGCACCGCCGCGATCCGCACCGCCCGGCGGCGCAGCAGGCGGAAGTGCTCGGGGGAAAGGCACATGCCCAGCACGAAGAACGGCAGGAACTGCAGCACCCGTTGGAGATCGAGATCACTGCCGATCTCCGGGGAGGCCGAGGCGAGTGCGGCGATCGTCAGGGCGACCGGCACCGGCAGGCGGATGATCCGCCACAGCGGGGCGGTGAGCCGCCAGATGAACAGCGCCGGCAGGAACCAGGTGAGGAACCACGGATCCAGCAGGCCGACCGAGAGGTCCGGCTGATCACCGGCCGCGTACCGGAACAGGGCGTAAGCCGTGCGGAACAGGACATAGGGGACGGCGATGCCGGTGACCAGTCGCTGCAGCTGCTCGGGGCGGAAAGTGAAACTCCGGGAAAAATAGCCGGAGATGACGATGAACGCCGGCATGTGGAAGGCGTACAGCACGAGGTAGAGCGCGGCCGAGGTCCGGCTTCCGGCGTAGAACGGCTCCCAGGCGTGGCCGATCGCCACCCATACGATGGCCAGGTATTTGGCATTGTCGAAGTAGGCGTCGCGCCGGGTGCCGCCGGCCTTGTCCGCGGCCGGGGGTGTGCCCTGGGATGCGGCCGGGGCGGGGGCGCGCGCCGAGGCGGTGGTGGAGCGGCGGCGGAGCGGGGCCGCGGTCATGGGTCGTTCCTCCCCTCGGTCGTCTACAGTGTTGTAGACCGTCCCGCACTGTAGGGGCCCGGGCAGGCACCGCGCATCCCGGTCCGCTCAGCCGGCCCGCAGGGGCCTGCCCGTCGGCCCGACGGCGAAACCCCCAGTAAAGTCACTCATCGCGCCAGGCGTGTCGTCCGGGTCGGCCGGGCCGATCCACCAGACCGCCCCACGCGCCGAGGCGTGCCTGCGCCCACCGTCCACCCGTCCCGAGAAATGGATCCCATGAGCGCGATCAGCATCGGCCAAGCCGTCGTCCTCGGAGCCGTGGAGGGGGTGACGGAATTCCTCCCCGTCTCCTCCACCGGCCACCTCAAGATCACCGAGGGGCTGATGGGCATCCCCGTCGACGACAAGGCCGTCGTCGGCTTCTCCGCCGTCATCCAGGTCGGCGCGATCGCCGCCGCGCTCGTCTACTTCGGCAAGGACATCGTGCGCATCGTGGGCGCCTGGTTCCGCGGGCTGGCCAACAAGGAGGAGCGCTACCACCACGACTACAAGTTCGCCTGGTGGGTGATCTTCGCCACCCTCCCGATCGTCGTCGTCGGCCTGGCCGCCAAGCCCCTGATCGAGGGCCCGCTCGCCTCCCTGTGGGTGGTGGCCGGCTCACTGATCGTCGGCAGTGGCGTCATGTGGGCCGCCGACCAGATGGGCCGCCACAAGCGCGGTGAGGACGACACCTCCCTCAAGGACGCCATGTGGGTCGGCTGCTCGCAGATCCTCGCGCTGCTCTTCCCCGGCTTCTCCCGCTCGGGCGCGACCATGTCCACCGCGCTCATCCTCGACCTGGAGCGGGTCGCCGCCACCCGGCTGTCCTTCTTCCTCGGCATCCCGGCCCTCACCGGCGCGGGGATCTACGAGCTCAAGGACGCCATCGGCTCCGGCGCCGCGATCGCCCCGCTGGCCGTCGGCACCGTCGTCTCCTTCGTCGTCGCCTACGCCTCGATCGCCTGGCTGCTGAAGTTCGTCGCCAAGCACTCCTTCAACTCCTTCGTCGTCTACCGCATCCTCATCGGTGCCCTCCTCTTCGGCCTGCTGGGCATGGGCGTCCTCAACTGACCCCGCCGCGGCCGCCGCGCCGGACCGGGATCCGGTCCCGCTGGTGATATGGGTGCAACACCAGCAAGCCCGCCCATAGCGGGCGTAGCGCCCTGGAGGTGGCCGTAATGAACCGGGACCGCTCGGACGACGCGGGCCGGGACGCCGAGGACACCCGCCTACGGGCCCGGCTGCGCGCCACGGAGGAACGGCTGCGCGCCACGGAGGAAGCCGCCGAGTGCATCGGCACCACGCTCGACGCCCGGACGACCTGCACCGAGCTGTCCCGTTTCCTGTGCCGGCACATCGGCGACGCCGCCGCGGTGGAACTCCTCCCCGAGGACGCCACCGCGGCCCGCCGGCCCGCCGAGGCCCCCGCGCTCCGCCGGGTGGCCTCGGCCGGCCTGGTCAAGGTGCTCGAAGCCCGCTTCCCCGACGACGACCCCGAAGGCCTCGAGGGTCGTGAAGGTCCTGAAGGAGCCGAAGGACCCGAAAGCCCGGAAAGATCGGAAGGCCCGGGGAACGGTTCCCCCCTCCTGCGCGCCCTGGCCGAGGACCGCCCCGTCACCGCCCGGGCCGTCCTCTCCGGCGGGATGTCCGCCCAGGCCCTCGCGGTGGCGCTGTCCGCCCAGGGCCGCCGCCACGGCGTACTGATCGTCCTCCGCGCCGGCGGCAGCTTCAGCGCGGACGAGACCGCCACCGTCCTGCACGCGGCCCGCCTGGCGGCCGCCCATCTCACCCACGCCCGCCGGCACTCCTCGGTGCAGCGCACCGCGATGGACCTCCAACGGGCGCTGCTGGCCGAACCGGGCCGCCCGCACCCCAACCTCGAACTCGCCACCCGCTACCTCCCCTCCGGCAGCAGCGCGCTGGTCGGCGGCGACTGGTTCGAGACCGTCCGGCTGCACTACGGGCGCACCCTGCTCGTGATGGGCGACGTCATGGGCCACGGCCTCGACGCCGCGGTCGACATGAACGCCTACCGCTCCAGCCTCCGCTACGTCGCCTCGACCGACCTGCCGCCCCACCGCGTCCTGCGCCAGCTGGACACCGCGGTGGCCGGGGACGAGTCCCGCCGCCCGGCGACCTGCCTGCTCGCCCGGGTGGACCCGGCCCGCAGCATCGCCGCGTTCGCCAGCGCCGGCCACCTCTCCCCGGTGGTCTTCGGCGGCGACGGCACCGCCGACCTCCTCCGGGTCCCCGTCGGCCCGCCCCTGAGCACCGGCACCGGCGGCTACGAACAGATCACCCGCACCCTCACCCCCGACGACACCCTGCTGATGTTCACCGACGGCCTGGTCGAACGCCGCGGCGAGGACATCGACACCTCGCTCTCCCGGCTCTCCCGCCTCCGCCTCCCCGCCGGAGCCGACGTCGAGCAGGTCCTCGACGAGGTCCTCGACCACCTCGACGGCCTGCACGCCGAGGACGACGTCGCCGTCCTCGCCGCCCGGATCCGCCGGCACCCGGAAACCCTGGGGCGGGAGGGGACCGCCGGGGACGAGTCCTGACGATGCGTCAGGGGTCGTTCCGGCGATTTGCCAGGAAGGTTCCTCGGGATGTGCCCCGACGGTTTGTCAGGACTGTTCCCCAGAGGTCGATCCGGCCGGGGGACATGCGATAGCGGCCCCGTGTGAGACCCCGGCGACGGCCCGCACAGCGGCATGGAGGAAGATGCCCAGGTGGCACACCACATGGACCCGGGGGAAGTTGTGAGACCGAAGACCAGCAGCGGCAGCGGGAGTAGGGGCAAGAGCGAGAGCAGGAGCGGGAGAAGGAGCACGGGGATAGCGCTCTCGGCGGCCGTACTGCCCTTCCTCGCCCTGGCGGTGCTTCTCGGGCGCACGGACACCGGCAGCGCCTCCGGGGTGCGCAACGAGGGCCCGGCCTATCCGGGGCCGCACCCCACCATGATCGGCTACCTGCACGAGGAAGAGGGCAAGGACGACTGGATGGTGCTGGTCCCCGCCCCGGACAAGCGGTGACCACGCCGTCCCGGTCCGCGCCGAACTGAACGCGACGCCCAGGCCGTCCCGGTCCGCGCCGAACGGCGTGCTACGACCAGGCCGTCCCCTACCGGGCTGAACTGAGCGCGGCACGCTGCCCGTTGGTGAGCGAACAGCCCGTCCCGGGGGACGGCGCGGGTCGCCTACGATCGCCCGATGGTCATCCCCCGGCCCCTCTCGGACATGACCGGCCCGGTCCTGGGGCGCCTGGCGACCGGCGGTCCGACCCGGTGGGGTCCCGGCCTGGCGCCCACCCGCGCCCTCGACGGCCTCGCGCACCGGGCGGCCCGGCCCGACGCCCTACCCGCCCGCCGCACCACCTGACCACCTGACCACTCGACCACCTGGCCACCTGACCGAAGCGGCCCTCCCCAGGGGGTGTCCCAGGTCAGCGGTGGGATCGGTACGATCTTCAGCCGTTGCCGCCGCGCGCCGCGGCAGCACCGTCCGACGTCTCACGGGGGATCGCACATGTTCGGAATCGTCAGGCCCTGCAGCCATCGCCTGTCCCAAGGGCTCAAGGCCGAATGGATGGCACACCTCTGCGGTCTGTGCCTCGCGCTGCGCGGCGACCACGGACAGTTCGCCCGGGTCGTCACCAACTACGACGGGCTGATCGTCTCCGTCCTGACGGACGCCCAGGCCGGACGCACGGAGGCCGGCCGGCGCACCGCCGGCCCCTGCCCGCTCCGCGGCATGCGCACCGCCTCCGTGGCGCAGGGCGAGGGCGCACGGCTCGCCGCCTCGGTGTCCCTCGTGCTCGCCTCGGCGAAGATCCGCGACCACGTCGCCGACCGGAACGGTCTGCTGCGCCGCCGCCCGGTGGCCGCCGCTGCGCGCCGGGTCGCCGCCGGCTGGGACCGGGCCGGAGCCCGCACCGGCGCCACCCTCGGCTTCGACACCTCCGTCCTCGTCGACGCGGTCGACCGCCAGCCGGCCATCGAGCAACTGGCCGGACCGGGCACGCCGTTGACGGTCATCACCGAACCGACCGAGACCGCGACCGCCGCCGCCTTCGCCCACACCGCCGTACTCGCCGGCCGGCCCGGAAACGCCGCGCCACTGGCCGAGGCCGGCCGGCTCTTCGGGCGGCTGGCGCACCTCCTCGACGCTGTGGAGGACCGGGCCGCGGACGCCGCCGAGGGCGCCTGGAACCCGCTCACCGCGACCGGCGCGAGCACCGCCGACGCCCGCCGGCTCTGCGACGACGCGCTGCACGGCATCCGCCTCGCCCTGCGCGACGTGGAGTTCACCGACTCCGCCCTGGTGCACGTGCTGCTGGTACACGAACTGCGGCGGTCGGTGGACCGCGCCTTCGGCACCGCGGCCTGCTCCCACCAGGGGCATGCCTCCCACCCGCATCAGGGCGGGCCCGGCCAGCCGACTCCGTACGGTCAGCCGACTCCGTACGGCCAGCCGCCGCAGTACGGTCAGCCGCCGGCTGGCGGACCGTACGCCCAGGGGCCGTACCTGAACGCCCCGCAGAATCCTTACGCGCAGAATCCCTACGGGCAGAATCCTCACGGCCAGAATCCTTACGCGGGGGGATCGGTGCCGCCCGGTGGTCACGGCGGCGGCCACGGCGGAGGACACGGGGGCGGCGGCAACGGCGGGGACGGTGGTAACGGTGGCGGCCTGCCGCACTTCCCGCACCAGCCGAAGAAGCCCCGGGGTTTCTTCGCGGGCTGCGCGGTGGCCATCGGCCTGTGCTGCACCTGCAAGGTGTGCTGCGCGGAGGAGTACGAGGGCGCCTGGTCGCGCAAGAAGCGCGAGGGATGCTGCCAGGACTGCGATTGCTGCGACAGCTGCGACCCCTGCAGCGGATGCGACTGCTGTGACTGCTGCAGCTGCTGCGACTGCGGCTGACGTGCCGGCGACGGGAGCGCCGGCCGCCGAAGTACCCCGTCACAAGGCGCACTTGCACGGCTGACGGCAGGCCTGACGAGCATGCCTGACTGCCTGACTGCCTGACTGCCTGGCTGCCTGGCTGCCTGGCTGCCTGGCTGCCTGGCTGCCTGGCTGCCTGACGGCATGAGCGACCGACGAGCACGACTGACCGACGGCATGAGCGACCGACGAACATGACTGACCGACGGGCATGACTCAAGGCCGTGCATGGTTGAAGGCCGTATCTGGCTGATCGCCGCGCATGGCTGACCGCCGTATCTGACCGACGTGGCCGACTGGCGAAGTCAACGACGAGCTCAGTAACGCGGCTCGGTGACGAGGCTCAGCGACAACGCTCAGCGACGAGCTCAGTGAAGAGGCTGAGCGACGCGGCTCAATGATGAAAGCTCAGCGACGAAGCGCAATGACGAGCGGGGCGGTCACGGCACGATGCTGTGACCGCCCCGCCCCGCCCCGCCGTGCGGCTCGGGTCAGGCGCCCGGCGGCACCCGTGACGGGCGGCCGGAGCCGCGGGTGACGGAATAGCCGGCGATGCCCCCGAGGGCCGCGAGCAGCCCGCCGGCCGCGGTCCACAGCCAGCGGTCCGACCACCAGCCGGAGGACCAGCCACCGTCCGGCTCCGCCATGGCCGCCGGCCGCGGCGACGGCGTAGCCCCGTCGGACTGCGGCGTGGCCGTACCGGCGCCCGGCACCAGGGGAGCGGCGAGCGTGCCGTCCACCGCCTGGGCGCCGCCCTGGTCGGCCGTGCCGGCCTCGACCTTGGCATGGACCGGCAGTCCCAGGTCCTCCTGCGGAAGATCGACGACCGTCAGGCGCACGTAATAGCTGCCGGGCAGCGGGTCGTTGGCCCACGGCTCCGCCCAGGCGCGCACCGTCCGCAACGTGCAGGTCAGCTCGACGGAACCGGCGCCCTGGGCCGCGGCCTTGGTCGGAGCGCCGTACTTGCACGGCTGCCGCCGGCGCAGCCCGTCGTAGACGTCCAGTTGCCAGGTGGCCGCACCGTGCCGGGCGGCGGCCGGCAGCGTCACCGTGGCGGTGACCGTGGCGCGCTGTCCCGCGTCGACCGGCAGCACCCAGTAGAGGTAGTCACCGGTGGACGCATCGGCCGTCGCGGGCTGCCCCGGCTTGATGGCGGTCGCCGTACGGAACGAGGTGCCGGCCTCGGTCGGCGCCGCCTCCGCGCTCGCGCTCGGACTCGGCGTCGCGGTGTCGGCGACCGCGGGCCCCGCCACACCGAGCAGACCCGCCCCGGCCAGCGCGGCGGTCATCAGCATCCTGCGTACGGTGCGCATCAGTTGGTCCTCCAGACGGAGACGCGCCAACGGGAGATCCAGCCCCAGACCAGACCGGCCACCAGTCCGGTGAGGGCCAGCGTGATCAGCAGCCACCAGCCGTGGCCGAGCCCGAAGAACGCCGCGTCGGAGGCGTCGCTCGGACCGTCCACCACGTCGATGGCCAGCTCGACCGGCATACCGGGCTCGGTCTTGACCGAAGGCGGCGCCGAGAAGGAGTTGCTGACCTGGAGGCAGACCGTCTTCGCCGGCGGCTCGTCCGCACCGTCCGGGGCATCGGCCGGCGGCTCGGGATAGCGCAGACCGGACGAGATCACATCCGTCCGCCCGTCACCCGCCTCCGCGCCGCGCACCAACTCCCGCCCGTGCTCCGTCGAGGCCCGCAGGAGCACGCCGTAGTCGTTGTTGACCGCACGGTCGGCGGCCACACTCACCGAGGCCCGCAGCTCTTGGCCGGGCCGGACGTCGACCTGGTACCAGCGGTGCTCGGCGAACTTCTCGCGGTCGCTGTAGAGCCCCGGCTTCAGCTTCGGCGCGCCGGCGCAGCTCTGCGCGCCCTGGGTGGCCACCGGCGTGACGACCGGATCGGCCGTCCGTTCCACCAACTGGTGCACACGGTCGCGGAGTTGCTTGGTGTGCTGCACCGAGGTGTACGTCCCGCCGGTCGCCTCCGCGATACAGCTCAGCTGCTTACGGGTCTTGGCGTCCGGCAGCAGACCGAGCGTGTCGACGGTGAGGTGGATGCCCTGCGCGGCGATGTCCCGGGCCACCTGGCACGGGTCGAGCGGGGCGCAGGTGTCCTCGCCATCGGTGATCAGCACGATCCGCCGGGACCCGTCGCCGCCCTTGAGGTCGTGCGCCGCGCCCAGCAGGGCGGGTCCGATGGGCGTCCAGCCGGTCGGGCTGAGCGTCGCCACCGCGGTCTTCGCCTCGGTGCGGTCGAGCGGCCCCACTGGGTAGAGCTGACGGGTGTCCTTGCAGCCGGTCTTCCGGTCCTCACCGCGGTAGTCGGCGCCGAGCGTCCGTATGCCGAGCTGGACGCCGTCCGGTACGGCGTCCAGCACCTCGTTGAACGCCTGCTTCGCGGCGGACATCCGGCTCTGACCGTCGATGTCGCGGGCCCGCATCGAGCCGCTGACGTCGAGGGTCAGCTCCACCTTGGGAGCGGTCTTCGCATCCGGTTCCCCGGCGCTGGCGGGTGTGGGAAGAAGGGCGACGGCCATCGCGGCCAACAGCCCGCACACCCCGGCCGCCAGCCGTTTTCTTGTGATCATCGCTGGATCGTATGGAGAAATCCGCCCCACACCAAAACGATCGCCGGGGCCGACTGCAGGGGGAGTTGGCGCCCGGAGGAACGGGATCGGCCACACGCCGCCGGGCCCGCTCGGGACCCGACCGAGGCCCCGCCCACTGGGAGCCCGCTGCCCGTTACGGTGCGACGCGTCGCCCCCTCACGCCATGCCGATCCCTCGCGCTATGCGGCTCATTCAGGCCATGCCGAACCTTGCGCCCTGCCGCCCCCTCACGCCACGCCGATTTCTTGCGCCCTGCCGATCTCTCGCGCCATGGCGATCCCTTGCGTCCTGCCGATCCTTCGCGCCCTGCTGCCCCCTCACGCCCTGCCGACCCTTTGCGCCCTGCCGAGCTCTCGCGCCCTGCAGACACTTCGTGCCCTGCCCCCCCCTGCGTCCTGCCGACCCCTCACGCCATGCCGCTTTCAGCCAGCGCGTCAGCCCTCGCGGCGTGGGCCGATTCAGTCCAGCGCGTCGGCCATCCGCCCGACCGCCTCGGTGAGTACCTCTGGGGAGGCCGCCAGATTGAGCCGCACATGGCCCGCCCCGCCGGTGCCGAAGTCCGGGCCGGGACTGAGGGCGACCCTGCCGCGCTCCAGGAAGAACGCGGCGGGATTGTCGCCGAGGCCGAGCGGACGGCAGTCGAGCCAGGCGAGGAAGGTGCCCGCGGCCGGACGGTAGCGGACCGCCGGCAGCCGCTCGGCCAGCAACCGGGCGAGCAGTTGGCGGTTTTCGTCGAGCCCGGCGCGCAGCGCGTCGAGCCAGCCGCCGCCGTCCCGCAGCGCAGCCGTGTGCGCGAGGATGCCGACATGGCTCGGGCCGTGGCTGACCTCCTCCGGCATCCGCGCCAGATCCCCTGCGGCCTCGGGACCGGCGACGGCCAGCGCTGCCTTGAGCCCCGCGAGGTTCCACGCCTTGGACGCCGACATGAGCGAGAAGCCGCCCTCCGCGCCCGGCACGCTCAGGTACGGGACGAAGGCGGCGTCCAGTGCCACCACGGGTGCGTGGATCTCATCCGCGACGACCCGCACGCCGTACTCGTCCGCCAGCGCCGCCACTCTCGCCAGCTCCTCCGCACTGTGCACCGTGCCGGTCGGATTGTGCGGGCTGCACAGCAGGTAAGCGCCCCGGCCACGACCCGCAACGGCATCCCGGAACGCCGCTTCCAGCGCATCGAAGTCGATCCGCTGACCGGCACCCAGCGGGGCCTCCACGACCCGCCGGTCCATATGCGTGAGGAACTGGTAGAACGGCGGATACACCGGGCAGTTGACGACCACCGGGTCGCCCGGCCGGGTGACCAGCTTCAGCACCTCGACGATGCCCAGCATCACATCGGGCACGATCGCCGTGCGCTCCACGGCGAGGTCGTGCCAGCCCCACCGCTCGCGGGCGAACCCGGCCAGCGCCCGGGCGTACGCCGTCCCGGCCGGATAGCCGGTGTCGCCGATCGCGACCGCGTCCGCGATCGCCCGGGCCACCGGTGCGGCCAGCGGTACGTCCATCTCGGCCACCCACAACGGCAGCACATCGGCGGGATACGTACGCCACTTCATGCTCGTCCGCCGCCGCAGCGTGTCGAGGGAGAGCGCACGCAGCGGGTTCGCGTCGGCGGGAACGTCGGACGGCCTGGGCTCCATGAGGCAACGATAGGCGCGTCGGCGCGTTCAGGAGGCGGTGAGGACCAGCGCGGCCTGGTCGTCGTCGGTGGCATCGCCGGCGAAGGCCGTCACCGCCGCGGTGACGGACTCCAGCAGCGCGGCGGCAGAGGGAGCCGGACCGCGCACCGCTACCAGCGCATCGGCCAGACGCTGTTCCTCGAAGAACTCGCCGTCGGCGTCACGGGCCTCGGTGATGCCGTCGGTGACCAGCACCAGGCTGTCGCCCGGGGACAGGGCTATCTGGTATGGGGAATCGTCGATGCCGGGCGCGATACCCAGCAACTGCCCCGGCTGGGCGAGTTGTTCCACCGTGCCGTCGGCCCGGCGTATGAGGGGCGGCACATGACCGGCGCGCATCATGTCCAGGACGAGCCGTCCACCCTCGCGCCGCAGTTCGCCGTATATCAGCGATACGAAGGTGTCCTCGCTGGTGCCCTCGATGAGCGCGTCGTTGATGGCCGCGACGACGGCCGCGGGGTCGTGCAGAAGGCGCGCGGCGGCCCGCGCCGTGTGGCGGACCATGCCGGTCGTGGTGGCCGCCGCCGCACCGCGCCCGCAGACGTCGCCGATCATCAGCGCCCAGCGGTCGTCGGGCAGCGGGAAGACGTCGTAGAAGTCACCACCGACATCGAGCCCTTCGCCGGCGGGGTGGTACGACGCCGCCAGCTCGGCGCCCGGCACGGTCGGTAGCTCGGGCGGCAGCAGACCGGCCTGCAGCTCACGGGCCAGCCGGACCCGGTCGGTGAACTGGTGGGCGTTGTCGGCACTCGATGCGGCCCGCCGCGCCAGCTCCTCGGCCAGCGCGATCACATGCCCGTCCAGCTCCCGGTCGGTTGCCAGCAGGGTCAGCACCCCGAACGTACGGCCACGGGTCGCCAACGGGACACACACATAGCCGGTGACGGTCGACCGCCCGGGAGGTGTGCCGGGACGGAGGCTGCCGTCGAGGCCGGAGCTACCGTCGAGCCGGGCGCGGCTGGCGTCGCCGTCCGGGCCGTCGCGATTGTCGGGGCCGCCAAGGCTGGCGTGGTTGCCGGGACCGGTACGCCCGCCGCAACCGGAACCGCCGCCGGGACCGGAGCCGCCGTCGTGCCCATGACTGCCGTCGTGGCCGTGACTGCCGTCGTGGCCGTGACTGCCGTTGGGGCCGGCGACACGGCTCTCGGAACCGACGACACGGCTCTCGGGGGCGGCCGCACGGCTCTCGGGGCCGGTGGCACGGATTCGGCCCGTCTCGGTGGCGCCGGAGGCCAGCACCCGGGCGACCGCGCCGTCGATCTCGTCGCTCAGCCCGGGGGCGGACAGCAGGCTCTCGCCGGCCAGGCCGTCCGAGGCCACCGCGATCCGATGGGTGTGGCCGTCCTCCATGACGTGCACGGTGCACAGTGGTGCCAGCGAGGGCACGGTCAGCCGGGCCAGACACTGCAGGCAGTCGAAGTAGTGCGGTTCACGGGTGATGGCGGTGCTGGCGTCCAGCACGAACGCCAGGTCCTCCCGGGCCTCCTTCTCCCTCTCCTGGGCGGCCTGGCCGGCCTCCAGCGCACGGCGGCGCTCGATCGCCAGGGCCGCGATCCGGGCGAACGCCCCACTCAGTGCCACGTCCTTGTCGTTCGGCGCCTTCGGAGTGCGGTGGTACATCGCGAAGGTGCCCAGCAGCTGCCCGTCCACCCCCATGATCGGCGTGGACCAGCAGGCCGCCACCCCGGCCTGTTGCGCCAGCTCCTGATAGCCGTCCCACCGCGGGTCGGTGGCGATGTCCGTGACGATCACCGGAGCACGCAGATACGCGGCGGTGCCGCAGGAACCCACGTCCGGGCCGATGGCCACCCCGTCGATCGCCTCGTTGTAGAAGGCGGGCAGACTGGGCCCGGCGCCGTGCCGCAGATGTGCCCCGTCGGGGTCGGCGAGCAGCACCGAGACGATCAGGTCGGGGGAGAACTCCTCGATCGCCCGCGCCATCCCGGTCAGGATCTCGCCGAGCGGTGCGTCGCGCGCGATCTGCTCCAGCAGCACCCGCTGCTCGGCGGCAAGGATCTGCGTGTGGTGATACGCGGTGATGTCCACCGCGATCACCACCACGCCGTCGACCGCGCCGTCCGCGTCCCGGCGCGGCTCGTAGGTGAAGTCGAAATACCCCTCCCGCTCCGCTCCCGGCGCGCCGAGCACCAGCCGAGCGCCCCGGGCCCGGTAGGCGGTGCCGGTCCGGTACACCTCATCGAGCCGGTTCAGTACGCCCTGCGGGCCGAGCTCCGGCAGCAGCTCACCGATCGGTACCCCGGTCTGCCCCCGGTCGCCGCCGACCGCCTCCAGGAACGCCGGATTCGCCGCCTCGAGCCGGTGCCGCGGCCCGCTCAGCGCAGCGAAGATCACCGGAGCCTGGTCGAAGAGGTCCTCGTACTCCGTGCTCCGCCTGTGCAAGGACCTGATCCGTTCGGTGACCGATCCGAGTCGATCCGTGGACATGGAAGGCTGCCCTCTCATGCGTTCGCCGACCGCGCCGTCGCGCCCTCTCTTCACTGTGACATATCGGGCATATGCCCATGTGCTTCGATCGTCGATCCGGCTCCGCTGCCCGGCGTCGTCCGGTGGGTCCACCTGCTGGAATCCCCGGGCGGCACGCCGGGCGCCGCCACGCCGCAGGCCACCGGGTTCCGTACCCTGACCTGGCCGTCTGGCCGGTGGCTGGACGCTTTCGCGGCACGACAGGAGCGCACGATGCCCCCCTCCGCCCCCGCGGGCCCTTCCACCTCGTCCGGACCGCGGCATCGCCTGCGGGCATGGCTGCTGGAGGGGCTGACCGATATGGCCAAGCGCCATCCCGGCCCGCACGCCGGCCCCCAGAACGCGCACCAGGGCCAGCGGTGGTGGCGGGTGATGTGCCTGACGGGTGTCGACTACTTCTCCACCCTCGGCTACCAGCCGGGTATCGCAGCCCTCGCGGCCGGGCTGCTGTCGCCCGTGGCCACCCTCGTCCTGGTCCTGGTGACACTGGCCGGGGCGCTGCCGGTGTACCGCCGGGTGGCGAAGGAGAGCCCGCACGGCCAGGGGTCGATCGCGATGCTGGAGCGGCTGCTGTCCTTCTGGAAGGGCAAGCTGTTCGTCCTCACCCTGCTCGGTTTCGCCGCCACCGACTTCCTGATCACCATCACCCTCTCCGCGGCCGACGCCGCCACCCACCTGGTGGAGAACCCGCACCTCACCAGCGCGCTGCACGGTGAGCAGGTGCTCATCACGCTCATCCTGGTCGCCCTGCTCGGCGCGGTCTTCCTCAAGGGCTTCCTGGAGGCGATCGGCGTCGCGATCGTCCTGGTCGGGATCTACCTCGGGCTCAATGGGGTGGTCGTCGTGGTCGGCCTGTGGCACGTCCTGTCCGCGCCGCACGTCGTGACCGACTGGACCCAGGGGCTCACCACCGAGCACGGCAACGGTCTGGCGATGGTCGGCGTGGCCCTGCTGGTCTTCCCGAAGCTGGCCCTGGGCCTGTCCGGCTTCGAGACCGGGGTGGCGGTGATGCCGCATATCGAAGGTGATGCCGGCGACACCGAGGAGCGCCCCACCGGGCGGATCCGCGGCGCGAAGAAGCTGCTCACCACCGCCGCCGTGATCATGAGCGTCTTCCTGATCATCACCAGCTTCGTCACCACCTTGTTGATCCCCGAGCAGGCCTTCAAACCCGGAGGCCCGGCCAACGGGCGCGCCCTGGCCTACCTCGCCCACCAGTACCTGGGCTCCGCCTTCGGCTCGGTCTACGACATCTCCACCATCGCCATCCTCTGGTTCGCCGGCGCCTCGGCCATGGCAGGACTGCTCAACCTCATGCCCCAGTACCTGCCGCGCTACGGCATGGCGCCCCACTGGGCACGGGCCGTGCGCCCGATGGTGCTGGTCTTCATCGCTGTTGCCTTCCTGGTGACGTGGATCTTCGACGCCAACGTGGATGCCCAGGGCGGCGCCTACGCCACGGGTGTGCTGGTGCTCATCAGCTCCGCCGCGATCGCGGTGACCATCGCCGCCCGGCGGAGCGGGGAGCGGGGCTGGACCGTCGGCTTCGCCGTGATCGCGGCGGTGTTCCTCTACACGACCGTGGCGAATGTGATCGAACGTCCCGACGGGGTGAAGATCGGCGCCTGTTTCATCGCCGGGATCATCCTGCTGTCGCTCCTCTCCCGGCTCGCCCGGGCCTTCGAGCTGCGGGTGACCAGCGTCGTGCTCGATGACATGTCCGAGCGGTTCATCCGTGACGTCGCCCACCGCGAGATCCGGTTCATCGCGAACGAGCCCGACCAGCGCGACGTGGCCGAATACCGCGACAAGCTCCAGCAGATCCGCACCGACAACGACCTCCCGGCCGACGACGACTTCATCTTCGTCGAGGTCACCGTGCGCGACCCGTCCGAGTTCGAGAGCGAGCTGCGCGTGCACGGCGAGGTCCTCCACAACCGCTATCGCGTACTCGCCCTCGAAAGCTCCACCATTTCCAACGCACTGGCCGCGCTGCTGTTGCACGTGCGCGACGAGACGGGCAAGCGCCCGCACATCTACTTCGAGTGGACCGAAGGGAATCCCTTCGCCCAGTTCCTCCGTTTCTTCCTCTTCGGCCAGGGCGAAGTCGCCCCCGTCACCCGCGAGGTCCTCCGCGAGGCCGAACCCGACCGTTCCCATCGCCCCCGTGTCCATGTCGGCTGACCTCAGCGGGTGAACGGCTGGACGGACTGGGCATGGCGGAAGACGTTGCGCGGGTCCCAGTACTCCTTGGCCTCTTGCAGACGTGTGTAGTTGTCGCCGTAGTACAGACGGTGTGAGGGTTCGCCGGAGGTGTTCCACTCGGGATCGTCGAGATCGGTGTCCGGGTAGTTGATGTAGCAGCCGTCGGTCACCGGTGCCGGCTGATCGCCCGCCGGGGTGCCTTCAGACGCCAGCACCGGAACGCCGCCGGTGTCCGCGTAGACATCGCGGTAGAACTCGCGGATCCAACGAAGATGTGGTGCAGCGATCGACGGGTCGGCATCGGCATCGTGCTGGTCGGCGACACCGTCCTTGTTGACGTCCCGCTTCCAGCTCCAGTACGTCTGGTACTGCAGCTTCAGCACCGAACTGCGCTGGTAGACCGCCGTGTCGGTACTGTCGGGCAGGTTGATGGCGCCGCCGTAGGAGTCGACCTGGAGCAGTGCCTGCGGATTGTCGTAGTCCGCACGGGTCAGATGGTTGAAGAGGGCGTCGAGCTGGTGCTCGGTGAATCCCCGCGTCATATACGCCGACTTGTATTTGCCGCACTGGTTGTCACCGGAGCCGTTGAGCGTCTGGGTGGCCGTCAGCCAGGGCAGCCGGGTCGGCACGTGCAGTCCGCCCATGGGAGCGTGTTCGCCCATCCGCCGGTCCAGTGGCGTCGGGTCGACGTCCAGGTCCTGGGTGATCCAGTCCAGGAAGGCGTTGAGCCGCTGCACGCTGTCCGGCCTGGTGGCGTCGAGCTGGGTGATCAGGCCGATCTTGCCGTTGGCGCGGTGGTTCAGCTTCAGCAGGGTGAACATGTCGGTGTAGTCGCCGCGGAGCGATTCCGGGAGCCGCGGGGTGTTCTCGTACTCGAAGAACAGCCCGTAGTTGCGCACCAGCGACTTGAAGCGCTCCGGCTGGCACTTGAGCTTCTCCCAGGGCCAGGCGATGGCATGCAGCAGCACCTGCCCGGGGGGCTTGGGAAGCCCCTTGAACCAGTACCGCGTGACCACGCCGAAGTTGCCGCCACCCCCGCCGGTGTGTGCCCACCACAGGTCCCGCAGCTCAGGCTCCGGGGAGTCGCGGCGCGCGACCACCACCTCGGCGTGCTGACCGTCGCGGACGACGACGACCTCGACCGCGTAGAGATAGTCCACCGTCAGCCCGTGCTGCCGGGAGAGCAATCCGTACCCACCTCCCGAGACATGGCCGCCGGCGCCGACGGAGTAGCACGACCCGCCGGGCAGCGCCACACCGAACGGTGCGTAGAGGTGCGTGGCGACATGCCAGTTGGTGGCACCGGACTCGACGCAGTACGCGCCCATCTCCTGGTCCAGATAGGCCCGGTCCATCTGCCCGAGGTCGAGGATGACGCCCACGTCCTCACCGCAGACGAAGTTCTCGTAGCAGTGGCCTCCCGAGCGGACCGTGATGCGGCGGCTGAGGCTCTCGTCGGAGCGGTGATCCGCCAGGTATTTGTTGAGCGCGGCGACGGCCTCGCCGGTCGAGCCGATCACGGACACATAGTCAGGTGTCGCGATGAAGCGCTGGTTGAATCCCCTTCGCAACGCCTCGTAGCGCGCGTCCCCCGGAACTACTTCAGTACCGCTCTCGGTGCCGGCGCTGATCTGATACGCAGCCATGATGGCCTCCCTATGACGATGGATCGATGTCGGGATGTGACGGCTGCGAGCATCGACGCGACACCGCGCAGGAAACTCTGCGTAGCCATCACCCTTCGTTTGATTACTATCCGTGATCGCCGTGGAGCTGTGAATGCCCGGAAGGTGTGCGTCCGGCGGCGTCATGTTGACGCTCGGCTGCCGGCGTCCGGCCGACCCGCTTCGACCTGAGGCGACCGGAGCTCCGCCCCGGCGCCGGCCCGGCCCTAGCCTGGAAGAGTGGACGGTGACTTGGTCACGGTGTTCCTGTGCGGGGATGTGATGCTCGGTCGCGGCGTCGACCAGATCCTCCCGTACCCGGGCGACCCCGCGCTGCGCGAGGGCTATCTGCACGACGCCCGCGCCTACGTCGAACTCGCCGAGGCGGCGAATGGCCCGATCCCCCGTCCGGTCGGCTTCGCCTGGCCGTGGGGGGAGGCACTACCCGTCCTCGACGAGGCCGCCCCCACGGCCCGGGTGATCAATCTGGAAACCAGCGTCACGCGCAGCGACACCTTCGCGTCCGGCAAGGCAGTCCACTACCGGATGAACCCCGGCAATCTCCCGTGCTTGACCCTCGCACGTCCCGACGTCTGCGTCCTGGCCAACAACCACGTCCTGGACTTCGGCCGCAATGGCCTGGCGGAGACGCTGGACGTCCTGGCCGGGGCGGGACTGCGGACGGCGGGCGCCGGAGTGGACGCCGACGCGGCGCGGTGTCCGGCGATCGTCCCCCTCGACGGCGACCATCGCCTCCTCGTCTTCTCGTTCGGCCTGCCGACCAGCGGCATCCCGTTCTCCTGGGCCGCGACCGAGGACCGGAGCGGAGTGGCGTTCCTGTCCGAACCCTCGGAAACCGCGGCAAACGGCCTGGCCGCACGGGTACGGCAGGCCAAGCGTCCGGGCGACATCGCCATCGCCTCGATCCACTGGGGCCCCAACTGGGGCTACGGCATCTCCCGCAGCGAGGCCGCCTTCGCGCGGCTGCTCCTCGACGGAGGCGTCGACATCGTGCACGGTCACTCCTCGCACCACCCGCGCAGCCTGGAGACCCATCACGGAAAACTGGTGATCCATGGGTGCGGCGACTTCATCGACGACTACGAGGGCATTACGGGCTACGAGCAATACCGGGACGACCTGCGCCTGCTCTTCCTCGTCTCGTTGGAGCAGCCGACCGGCAGGCTCCACGAGGTGCGCATCGTCCCCCTCCAGGCCCACAGGATGCGCCTACGGCACCCGCCCGCCCGGGACTGCCACTGGCTACAACGGCTCCTGGACCGCATCAGCGCGGGCTTCCATCCCTGCACCACCACGGAGGGGAACGGCCGCACGCTCACCCTCCGCCCGCTGTGACGCCGGCCGGGCAGAGGTGCGAGGGCCTCAAATGTGCAATGTGAGTGGGGGATGGGTCCCGTTCAGATAGTGGTCGCCGATGTCGCGCAGCCTGTGGGTGGGCGAGCCCTGGGCGGTCAGCACACGGGCGTTGCGCCAGAACCGGTCGAACCCCGGGCCGTCCGCGGGGGAGTCGGCGCCGTCGGTGAGTTCCAGGACGCGAGTGGTGATCTCCAGCGTGGACCTGCTCGTGACCGCCTCGGCCGCGGCGACGAGCACGGCGATGTCCGCGCGCTGGTCGACATCGAGCTCCCGCCCCATGAGGAGCCCCCTCGCCAGCGCCTCGGTGGCGGGCTCGACCACCGCCGCGGCGGTGTGCGCGGCAGCCACCAGCTCCCCGTAGGCGAGAAGGAGATACGGGTCGCTTCCGGGGCGCCGCTCGAAGGCACCGCAGTCCGGGTCGGAGGACGGCCAGTTGCGTGGTGCGGTGCGGCTGAAGTCCCGGGCCTCGGCCAGCGTTCCCTCGGCGATACCCAGACAGACGTGGACCAGGGCGAGCCGGAGCGCCAACGGGGCGAGCGTGGCGAACGGGGAGACGTCGTGTTCGTCGTGCGGCACGGTTCCGAGGATGTGGTCGGGCTGCACCGGTACGCCGTCGAAATCGACACTGCCGGCTCCGGTGAGCCGCTGACCGAGGCGGTCGTGCGCCGGAACCGCCGAGACGCGGGGATCGGCCGGGTCCACCTGTGCGATCAGCGTCTCCCCGGTGCCCGTGCAGACCGCGCTCACCACCAGTTGGTCGGCCACCGTGACGCCCGCCGGGAACACCTGGCGACCGTGGAGGAGGTATCCGCTCCCGGCCGGCGTGAGGGTGAGTTCGGGTCCCGTCTCGGTCTCCTGCTCCGGTTCCGTCCCCGGCAGCTCGATGCTCCCGCCCCAGAGCCACTGCCCGGCTCCCGCTTGACGCTCGATCCGCTCGGCCTGCTCGGGGGAGCCGAAGAAGCGAGCGCTCCACGAGAGGGCGTAGTGCCTTCCGAGGAGCTCGCCGATGGAGCTGTCGGCCGCCGCGATCTCCCGGATGACTGCACATGCCGTGCGCCAGTCGGTACCCGACTGGGACGAAGTCGGCGGCATGAGGAGGGCCGGCAGGCCGGCTTCGCGCAGCCGGGAGAGCTCGTCGAACGGAGGCTTGCCGGCGCGGTCCCGGGCAATCGCGTCTACGGCGAGATCCTCCGCGACCTCACGGGTGACGCGTTGCCAGGCGGCCTGGTCCGCCGTGTCGTTGACCTGTGGGGCGGCGGTGCATGCTTCGGACTTCTTCGGCATGGCGCCGGTCACCGTCCTGTCGGGTGGTCTGGCGGGTCGATTTCCCTAGTTTTCCCACTGGATTAGTAGGGAATGATGCGCCCGTACTCCCGTGACAGCAAGGCCCGTTCAAGGCGTGGACAGTCGAATCTTGGTATCCGGACGGAACCAAAGTCCCAGTCCGAGCAGCTCCCGGATGCAAACGGCGGCGAAGGCTACAGCCTCAGGGGTTCGTCCAGGAGGCGGGGTCCTCGGCCAGTGCGGATACCCGGGTGGGCAGTTCCGCCGAGGCGACATCGGCGAGCGAAACCCCGTCGAGGATCTGCCGGACGTTGGCGCGAAGGGCGACCCAGAGCGGCAGTAGGGACTCCGCCGGGCCGGTGTAGGACAACTCCGGCGGACGGACGCCGCGGACGGATACCAGGGGGCCGTCGACGACGCGGATGACGTCGGCGATGCTGATGGACTCCGGAGCCTTGGCCAGGCGGTAGCCGCCGTTCCCGCCACGCTGGCTGAGGACGAGTCCGCCGCGGCGCATGTCGTTCAGAATGCCTTCGAGGAACTTGTGCGGAATGTCCTGGGCGTCCGCGATGGCCTCCGCCTTGAGCGGTCCTGCGTCCCGGGTGTGAGCGAGTTGCAGCGCGGCGCGCACCGCGTAATCCGCTCTGGCTGAAATCCGCATGCTCGCATTATTCCGCAGTGCGACAGGGGCCTGGAGAGGTGGCGCGGGAGGCTGGTCAGTGGTCGACCGAGACCTCGAAGTGCTTCGGAGCGGCCCCCTCCGCGGTCACGGTGAAGGACGCGGTGCCCGCCGCGTCACCCGCTACCAACGGCGGGGTCTGTGCGTACCCCTGGGAGTCGGTGTCGACCGTGACAGTGGTTTCTCCGCCTTCGAAAAGGACCTGCTGGGTCGTGGACAACCAGACGAACGTCACCGCCGCATCGGTCACCGGCAGCCCGCTCCTGCGGTCGACGAGTCGCGCCTTCAAGGGGTCCGAGAAGGTCTCGTGGGGGCCGGCGTGCTGTCCCGTGCCTCCGGCCGGCTCGATGGCCACCGTCAGGTCCGTGCCCGCTTCCGCATTCATTGCGCCTCCTCATTCCATGACCCTGAACAGTCTGCTTGGGCGTCGGCCCGCCCGCTCCGCCGTCACTCGAGCGGGTGTTTCCTGGCTCGAACGCGGCAGAATGCTTGCACACGCGGGCTTTTTCGATGCAGGCTTTACAGCGGACGCAATGAATCGATTAGGGAAAGAGATACATGTACAACGCCCTTGGATACAGGCACAGTTACCGGACCGTGGGACTGTGGACGCAGTTCAGGCGAGCGGCTGTGACGCTGGTCAGCGGCCGAGGGCCTTACGGAGCTCGTCCTTGTTCATCGAGGAGCGGCCGTCGATGTTGCGCTTCTTGGCTTCCTCGTAGAGCTGGTCCTTGGTGGGACCCTGGGCGCCGCGGTGAGAACGCTCGCCGCCGCGCTGCGGCGCGGACTTCTTGTCCCGGGTGGAGACCTTGCTGGCGGTCTTCGACTCCCCGGACCGGGCACGTTCCTTGTTCACGGTCCGAGCGGCGATCTCCTTCGCCCGCTTCGTCGACTCGCCTCGCTGCTCGGCACCCTCCTTGATGTGCTCGTACTGACGCTCACGCTTCTTGCTCGAACCTGCAGGCATGACGGCTCCTTGACCGGTTGATGTGTCGTTCGTCGGCCGGCCGCGTCTCGGGGCGGTCGACGGTCACCCCTTCAGTTCACTCCGTTCGGCGGCAGTGCGCGAGGCAGAACGGCCGATCGGGCGGGTGGGTCTCCGGTGGCGGGAACCCGCCGGTGGCGAGCTCGCGCGCTGCCCCGCCCACCGGCCCCCCTCGCCGCACCAGGCACCGGCCGGACGATGACACTGGACGGATGACAGAGGGGGCGCGGCGCGCGGGGGAAGGAGTGCCGGGCCGGTGCGTGTTGATGTAGTGAGGTCAGTCGGTGGAGAGCGCCTCGAGGAGGTCTCCGACCTGCGGGTCGGGGAGGGCGCGGGCGACATCGGCCAGAGCCACCATGCCGACGAGGCGATGACCGTCGATGACCGGCAGGCGACGGACCTTGTGGCGGGCCATCGTTGCGAAGATCTCGTCGGCTCCGTCGTCGGCGCCGATGGTGACCGCTTCGCCCTGGGCGAGTTCGCCGGCCTTGGTCTGCTGCGGGTCCAAGTTCTTGCCCAGCACCTTGACGACGACGTCCCGGTCGGTGAGGACGCCCTTGAGCCTGTCGTCCGTGCCGCAGATCGGCAGCGCTCCGACACCGAGGGAGGTCAGCTTGCGAGCCGCTTCGAGGATGTTGTCGTTCGCGCCGATGCATTCCGCACCGGGCGACATGATGTCGCGTGCCACAGGCATGACTGTGTGTCCTTCCTGGAGGAGGGATCTTGATGTGAGGAGGTGAGTTTCCGTGCGGGTTACCGGCCTCGACCGGTGACGTAGTCGCGTACCCGGTCCACCAGGCCCAGGCCGGGAGCGAGCAGCTTGTTGGCCGGCGGCGTGCTCGGGGCCATGGGGTGGGCGCGGGTCGGGGCGGTCTTCTTCGCCTCGCGGACCTTCCGGCCGAGGCTTTCCAGGACATAGGGGTGGACGCCGTCGCGCAGCTGGGGGAAGAGCTGGTTCTCCTCGTCCTCCACGTGCGCCGTGACCTCGGTGCGCAGTTCACGGACGAGGCGGTCGAAATCGGTGTCATCGGGCTCGCGTCCTTCGAGCTCCTTCAGCAGCTGCTCGACGCGGAGGTGGTCGGCGATCTCCTTGTCCGCCAGCATGCCGCCGTTCTCCAGGTGGTCGCGTACGGCCGGGTAGAGGTGTTCCTCTTCGGCGACCGAGTGGCGCACCAGCTCGATGGTCAGGGCGTCCAGGAGCCGTTTGCGGGCGCTGCTGCCGGGTGCCGCGTTGTCGAACTGCTCGAAGAGGTCGTCGACCTCCCGGTGGTCCGCGGTCAGCTCCGCGATGACGTCCTCGCCGTGCTCCATGATCTGTCCTGTCCCTCCGGTGACCCGGGCGCTGCCGGCCCGTTGCCGGGCGCACCCAGGGCAACGGGTTCCCGAGTCGTCCGGCGCATAACGTCAACTCCGGGGAATTGCGTCGGATGCCGGGATGCAGGGGGCCGGGATGTCGGAGTGGTGGGATGCCGGGATGGGGGCCGTGGTGGTGCGGGGGCGTGCGGTGGGCGGCGGGGGTGGGGAGGGGGAGGGGCGCGGGGAGGTGGTGTGCCTCGGGTGCCGGGCGAGGAGTTGGTTGGGGGTGCCGGGACGTCGCCGTTCCCGTGGCGGGCTCGTGACGGGCTCGTGCGGCCCGTGGCGGAATCCCGGCGTGCGCAGGTGACCGGTGAGCGTGCTCCCGGGTACGGCTGGCTGTCACCTGCCACTGGATGCGGCTTGCTATCGCCGCCTGGAGGGTCGGGTGCAGCCGTTGAGAGGTCGGGTGCCGCCGCCTGGGGGTCGGGTGCTGCCGCTTCGAGGTTGGGTTGCCGCCTGGAGGGCGGGACGTGCGGGACGTGTGCGTGCAGGACGTGCGGGGCGGGCGGCCAGGGCCCTCTGGTGGGGCGCGGCGGCTCGGGTCAGCGGGCCATGGTCACCGCGTAGGCGATGAAGAACGCCGCGCAGAGGACGACGACGATGCCGAGGATGATGGCCGGGCCCTTGGCCCATCCGCGGGTGGGGAGGTCGCGGGGGCCGGTCTCCGAGCCCGTGCTGTCCTCGCCCGGTGGGGTTTCGCCCGGCGGCACGCCGCCTCCGGGGCCGAGGCCCGGGGTTTCGCGAGGATCCGGATCAGGGTGGTGAGTGCTCATACCGGGAGTTTGCCCGAAAAAGACCAGTTTCACCGGTGGGGTGGGGGGAGTGGAGTGGTGATGGGGTGGTGGGCGGCGAGGTGGTGGCTGGGTGGGGTCGTCGGGGCCGGCGATAGCGGCGGGGGTGGGCGGGAGGGATGGGGTGGGGGAGGGGAGGGGGCAGGCGGGGAGGCGGTTTGTGTTGCGTCTGGCGCGTTTGTGATCAGTGCTTGGTGGGGCGCGGGGGCCGATTGGCTTAAATGTGCATCCCGCAATTCCTCCGCCACCGTGGAGTGGCGGAGGAATTGCGGGATCCTGGCCCGCGTGCGTCATTCCGCTTGCGGGCTTGTGGCGCTACCAGTAGTGCCGTCGGCCGGCTACTGCGTGACCCATTGCCCCGAGGACCCAGAGGATCGCCCCGATGACGGCGAGGATGATTCCGATGGTCCATAGGATGCCGATGCCGGTCACGAACCCAATGACCAGCAAGATAATTCCGAGAACGATCACGATGTGCTCCGATCTCGCATATGTTCCCCTCTTAACTGTGGTCCCGGTGTGACGCACGGGCAACTTCTGCCGTCGACCTGTGCGAAGCCCATGGAAGGTGTACGGCGTGATCACATAGGTGAGTGCGTGGGTAATTCCGGGTTCTGCCGGCGGTCAGGGGCTGGCCGCGGGGAAGGGAAAGTGAGGGCTGCCGACCGCTGGCTGCAAATTCCCTGTGGCGGCCGCGGGTCGGCCGTGATACGCCGCATTCGGTTTTTACTATCCAGTGGTGGCGATGGGTGCGGTGGTGTCGGTGTCGGTGTCGGTGTCGCTCTCCGGGGGCGGGTCGGGGGCCGGGCCCGGGGCCGGAGTCGGGATCAAGGGAGTAGGTGAGGACTGCCCGATGCGCCGAGGGGTGGACGGGGGGTGAAAAGGAGGCCGCATTTCTTCGTCGCTGCGGCGGTATGGCGTCGTAGGTATTCCGTGGTCGTGGCGGTTGGTTATGCGGTTGCCGCTCTGGGCGTGGTGTACGGACTGTGGGTGGTACTGGTCGGTCTGGGGGTCCTGGGCGGCGGGGCTTTCGGATTCACCTTTCAGTACCAGGACGGTGAGGACTGACCTGTCGGTAGGTCGAGGACTGCCGTGGCAGTGAGGTGAGGGCAGCCGGGGAAGCGGGGTGAGGGGGCGTCAATTTGGTGTGGATGGGCGGCCTCGTGGGCCTGGGGGCTATGGCGCCTCGGGGCGGTCGTTGTGGGGCGTCCTGCGGTGAGGGTGATGGTGGCGGGGGCGGTGGTTGGTCCAGTTTGCTGCGGCTTCGATTTGCAGCAGGTTGAGTCCGGTCTCCGCGACCAGCCGTTCCCGGGAAAGGCCCTCCGGGTGCCGGCGCAGCGCTCGGGCGATCTTCCCGGCCCACAGCTCGGCATTCACGAAGGGTCGTGCGTGGTAATGCTGTTGCAGTTCGCCCAGGTGCGCCGTGGAACAGGCCGTCAGTGACCGGTTTCCGTCCAGTGCCGGATCGTGGACATGGATTGCCGAGGAATCCGGAACGATGGCATGGACCCCGGTCCCGTCCACCACGCTCGCGCCGCACAGTCCACACAGTCCGGGAAGCTGTTCCGCTTCCTCCGGCTCAATTGCCTCACCCACAGCGTTGTTCTACCTCGCGGTGACCGCTGGGGCAGGTTCGGCACGCCGCACCACCCGTACCTTCCGCCGCGTTCGCAACCTTCGGTCGGGCGTCAACAGACCGACGACAATGAGGTGATGGCGGGTTTAGGGACATGCCTTGGGAGTCGTCGGGTAGAGGCGGGTCGAGGGGGGACTGCAGACGGGGACCGAGTCAACAGCTAGGAGCCCGAGCATGACCAGCACCGGCACCATGACAGCAGCGACTGCGGTAGCGACCCCGGCCACCACTACGTCCAAGGGGAGTGCTGCCCCGGCTCCGTCGGTGTCTCTGCCGCCGATCGATGAGCCGCAGCGCCTTGCGCCGAGTGAAGCCAGGGAATTGTCGAGGGTGTTCTTCGAGCGACTCGACGTCCTTGAGGAAGGCACCCCCGAATACCAGTACGTGCGCAACACGCTGATCGAGATGAATCTGTCCCTCGTGCGCTACGTCGCCCGGCGCTTCCGCAGCCGGGGGGAAAGCGCCGAGGACGTTCTGCAGGTGGGCACCATAGGTCTCATCAAGGCGATAGACCGCTACGACGTTTGCCGGGACGTGGAGTTCACCACGTTGGCCGTGCCGTACATCCGCGGGGAGATCAGGCGTTTCTTCCGTGACGCCACTTGGTCCGTCCATGTGCCGCGCCGGCTGCAGGAACTCCGTATCGACCTCGCGCGCGCCTTCGAGGACCTGGAGGCCGCCAACAACCACGATCCGTCGGCGGCGGAGCTTGCCGCACATTTGAAGCTGCCGGAGGAGGAGGTGCGGGAGGGGCTCATCGCCTGCAACGGTTATGACACCGACTCCATCGACCGGCCGATCCAGACCGCGGGCAAGCAGCAGACCGGGCTTGTCGCGGACCTCATGGGCAGCACCGACCCCGCGCTCGACCTCGCCGAGAACATCCAGGCACTCAAGCCGCATCTCGCGCAGCTCGACGAGCGGGAACGCACACTGCTCCGGCTCCGGTTCGGGGCGGAGATGACCCAGGCCGAGATCGGCAAGGAGCTCAACCTCTCCCAGATGCACATTTCCCGGTTGCTGAACCGTGCCTGCACCAAGTTGCGGAAGGGACTGCTCGCCGAGGCGTGAGTGAGTGCCGCCGTGGCACCCCGCGCGATGAGGGTGGACCTGGCGTCAGGAGTGACAGGAGTGAGGGGAGGCAATCTAGGAGGCAATCGGAGCGAGAGACGTTCGGAACGACGTTCGGAACGAAGGGCCGAGGAAGGACCGGGGCGGCAAGGCGCCCCGGTCCTGTCGTGTGTGCGTCGCGTCGTGTTGTTGGACTGGCCGTTTCTTGTCTCCGGGGCCTGTGCTCAGGCGCGCACAGGGATGACGTTGATGACGTTTCGGGTGGTCAGGGCGCTGCTCTTCGGGCACACCGCCGCCTCGGCCGCCGCCCTTGCTTCCCTTGTCGGTGCCGTGTGCCTTCCTGCTGCCGCCGGGGCCCACCGGACGATCGGTGTCCGCCTTCGTCTCGGCGGCGTCCTGGACGGTTGCCCCCTTGTCGCTACGGCGCACTTCGGGTTGCTGGGGGTTCTTCGACATGGCGTCCCTCTCCGCTCCGGTCGGTTCCGCTCGGGTCAGTCGTTCCGTCAGTGGGTTCGTCAGTCGTTCCGCTGGTCTCGTTCCCCTTTGGGGCCGCGACCTCGCTCGGTCCGCGGTCCCTGGCTGCGCCACTTCGGGTCGCTCTCCAGGGTTTCCTTCGCATCCTCCGCAGCGTGCTTGTCGGGAATGCCGCGGTCCTCGGCCTCGCTGCGAAGCCTCGCGCGCCGCTTGTCGAATTTCTTGCTGCCAGGCTCGGGCATGGTGGCCTCCGCCTTTCCTCTGTTTTGGGAGGGGTCTCTCTCGGCCCGTGCCCGAAGTCATCAGGGCAAAACCTTATAAAAGGTGCGATTGGTCGGCTGGTGGGTACCGCTCGCTCTCGTCCGGTGGCTCGCTCCCGTCCGGTCCTGTCCTGTCCGGTCCGACCCCCTCCGATTCGTTCGAGGCCCCGCATATGATCCGCGGGAGGGGGGCGAGCCGGCCGAGGAGTACCTCATCCAGGCCCCGGGCGGCGTCCGTCGGGGCCTGCCCAGGGGCGTAACGCACAAGCTGTTCGCCTGCGTTGGCGCTCATCGCGTTGGTGTCGCGTTGTTGTCGCGTTGGTGTGTTGCCAGGAGTCGCGCGTGGGGCGGGCACGGCGTAGACAGGACAGGAGGGGGCGGCGGCGTGGGCAGCGGCGCCCCGGCCGGCCGCGGGCGAGGGAGAGCGAGTGTGAGGAGGAGGCACCCATGACGGTGAAGGTCATCGAGGGGACCGGGACCACGGTTTGCCCGCCGCACTGCTACGCCCTCTATGAGGGCGGTCATTTCAATGAGGGGGAGGACGACGCCCGGCGGGTGCTGGTCGCCGACGAGCCCGTGCCGGACCTCGCGGAGCACGGGTTCGCCGCCGTGGTGCAGTCGCTGGTGAACTTCAGCCGGTTCGCCGTGGAGCTGTACGACGAGCCCGGCCACCGGGGCGAGCATCTGACCTTCGGGCCGACCCTCTCGCCGAAGGACCTCGGCGGATTCCGGACCGAGGCGGGGAAGAGCTGGGGCCGCCGGGCCCGCTCCGTCAATACCTCTACCGTCCGGCCGGAGGGCCGGCAGCCCGGGACCGTGCCGAGCGGATCTGCGGAATGAGCGTGGTCACCAGAACGTCGCGATGAGCGGTGCGCGCGGGGTCCAGCGGGCGGATCGGGGACACGCCGTGCAGGGTGCTGCGGTCGTCCGACACCAGGAGCGCGGCGGGCTCGTCGAGGGTGGCGGACAGCAGCTCCCGGCCGTCCGGGGCGTACACGGTGCTGCGGCCTCCGGTGGCGTTGCTGCGGTGGACGAGCAGGGAGGACACCAGCGTGACGCCGTCCTGGTGCTTGCCCTCCGGCGTGGGGTTCCCGGCGCCGTCCGCCGCGGCGACGACCCGGAACGGATGGACCTTGGCGTTCCATGTGGTGACCGTGGGATCCAGGGCGCCTGCGAGGCGGCCCAGGAGTGCCAGTACGGCGCGCAGGACGGGATCGGCCGTGAAGGCGTCGGTGAGGGGCTCGAAGTGCCGGTCGACACCGTCGTAGAGCGGATTGGTGCGGTCGGGCTGGACGAAGGGGAGGTGCGGGAGGTGGGACAGTTCGCCGGTGGCGGGGGTGAGCGCGAACTGGCCGTACCGGCGCAGCCGGCAGGTGCCCTGTTCGGCGGCGTAACGGTCCGGGGAGAGCTCCTCCCAGTGGGCGGCGAAGCGCGCCCAGGCCGCCTCGTCGGCGGCCAGCAGGGACCTCGTGACGGCCGCGGGGAGGAGATGGGCACCGGCCGTTGCCAGGGAGGCGCGGGCGGTGGCCACCGGGGTGGTGACGGCGGTCTCGTCCATGTGCGGACACCTCCTGGCTCCTGACTGCTGACTGCTGACTGCTGACTGCTGACTGCTGACTGCTGACTCTCAAGGGTTCGGCTTCTCGGGGCTTCGGATTGTCAAGGGTTCGGAATCTTGAGCGTCCGGATTCTCGGAGGTTGGTATTTACGGGGTTATGACCAACGGCCGCCGGTGACGGCAAGTGGGGCGCGCAGTGCGGTGCGGTCGTGGCGCCAGGCGTCGAGGAGGTGGGTGGCGAGCCGGTCCTCGAGGTGGACGGTGGCGCCGATGCCGAAGGCCACATCGGGTTCAAGGTCCGGTTCGTCGGTCAGCAGGCCCTCGACGACCTCGCGGCGTACCACCTGCTCGTGCACCGCGTCGGCCTCGACGTGTTCGTCGTAGAACCGCTCCGCCGCCGGGCCGGCACCGGTGCGGCGCATGGCGTCCGCGAGGCGCCGCGCGGAGGGGGAGGAGGTCACTTCCACGGTGGCGAAGTGACCGACCAGGGCCCCGCGCAGCGACCGGTGCAGACCGAACAGGGACATCAGGTTGACCGTGGCCAGCGCTTCGGCGGGCGCCAGGTCGAGGTAGTGCCCGTAGGCGGTCTCCAGGCCGAGGTCCGTCATGAGGTCGGCGAACAGCTGGGCGTGGATGTCGTCGGCGCGTCCGGCGCCGAACTCGTCGAATTCGACGGCGACCATCCCGGCCTTGGCGCGGCCGCGCAACCGGGGGAGGACCCAGGCGTGCGGGTCGGCCTCCTTGAGGTGGTACAGCGAGCGCAGGGCGGCGTACTCCCGCAGCTGCCACAGCCGGCCCTCGCGTCGCAGATAGTGGCTCACGCTGGTGCCGTCGTCGGCAACCGGTTCGACCAGCAGGCCGTCCAGCGCCTCCGCCGCGCCGACGGAGGACGGGACGTCCGCCCGCAGCGCCTGGAGGAACACCTTTTCCAGCGCGCGCCGAACCGCCAGCAGCGCGGGGTCCCATTCGCGGTCGTCGTCCACGCCGTCGAAGCCCTGGTAGTGCAGTTCGTAGAGCGCATACAGGGCGAGCTGGAGGTCGGCTCCGTAGGGGTCGGCGTGCTGGGCTTCCTTCTCCGTGGTGGTGAGCAGGGGGTCGGTGCCTGGCGTCCGCAGGGAGAAGCGTGGTGAGTGGGGGGCGGATGCGGAAGGCGAGGAGAGGGCGGAGAGGGCGGAGAGGACTGCGGTCGAGAGCTTGCCCTGGGGGCGGGGCAGCTGTGGCCGGCCGGCCGGGCGGGGAAGCGGTGGGGCGGAGGGCGTGCCGGATGAGGTGGTCAGGGGGGCCGCCGGCCTCATGGCGCGTCTCCTTCCCGTTCGGGGGTGGGGCCTGACTCGGGGGTGGGGTCTGACTCGGGGGTGGAGCCCGGCTCGTGAGTTGGGCCCGGCTCGGGGGTGGGGCGTGCGCGGCGGCGGTGACTGGTGTCGCACCACGGGTAGCTGTGGCTGCGCCGGCAGGTGCAGAGGGCGACGACGAAGCGGTCGGAGACGGCGACGGAACCGTCGTCGCAGACCACCTCCACCGGGCCTTCCACCAGCATCGGGCCGTCCCGGGTGAGGGTGATGCGGCGCGGTGGGCGCTCAGGGACGTTCGGCACGGATGATCACCAGTTCCTCTGTGTGCGGCGAGCTGGCCCCTGTCATCGCGCTGTTCCCTGTCATAGCGCTGTTCCCTGTCATGTCGAGCAGGCCGTTGCTGCGCAACCACGGAAGCCGGGAGCGCAGGACCGGGCCGAACGGGATGTGCGCACGGTCGCTTACCTCGGCGCGCAGCCCGGACCGGGACAGCCGCGACAGGGTGTCCCCGGTGCCGCACAGCCCGGAATGGACCATCAGCAGTACCCCGCCGGGGCGCAGCGCCGCCGGTGCGAGGTCGCAGATCCGGTCGATGTGCAGCCGCCCGTCGAGTCCCGCGTCCCAGGCCCGCGCCGCGCCCCGGGGTGGGCGGCGGCCGGGTGCGGGTACGTACGGCGGATTGCTCACGAGCAGGTCGAAGGTGCGGCCGCGGACGGCGGTGGCCAGATCGCCCCGGCGGACCCTGAGGCGCAGGCCGGCGAGCCGGGCGTTCAGCCAGGTGGTCAGCACCGCCCGCCAGGCGATGTCCACGGCCGTGACCCGGGCCCCGCGGCGGGCGGCCCCCAGCGCGAGGGCCCCGCTGCCCGTGCCCAGGTCCAGCAGTTCGGTACCCGGGCCGATGCCTTCCCGGTACAGGGCGTGCAGGAGGAGTCGGGTGTCGTCCTGTGGCGCGTAGACGCCGGGGAGGGTCATCAAGGGACGCGGCCGGACGAGCGCGGCGGTATCGGGGGTCATCTTCCGCACCTCCTTTCGCGGGGTTGCACGGTTCTGGTACGGCCTTTGCGCGGCCCTGGTACGGCCTTGCACGGGTCCGCGGCCATCAATGGCTCCCGCGGCTTCGGTTCCAGCGTTGCGGTAATCCGGTGAGGCGACCACTGGGGAGCGGGAGCGGGAGCGGGAGCGGGAGCGGACCGGGCCCCCTGGGATGCGGGCTGAGGTGCGGACGGCCCGGATGGCCCTCAGCCTGGAGACAGGGGCGGGCGAGCGCGGCTCGCCGGGACGCCTGATACGAGGAGTGGAAGTGGCCAAGCACCGGAAGTCCTCGCACCCGAAGATGGGCGAGGGCCACAGCATGCACAAAGGCACCGAGCAGCACGGTTGGTCACCGGACATCGACCAGTCCGAGCAGCACGCCGACGAGAGTGCGCACCGCTCGTTCCACCCCGAGCGTTACGCGCCGAAGCCGGACCGCAGCAAGGAGACCAAGGACACCGGGCAGGAGAAGGTGTCCCCGGCGAGCGAGGTCAAGAGCGAGTCCGAGCCGGGCGAGCGCCGGGCCGCCCGGACCGACGAGAAGGGGATGCACCGCAAGGAGCCCAAGGGCCCCGCGCGGCGGCCCAGCGGTGGCCGGGACGCCGAGGCGCACACCGGCGTGGACCCGCAGAATCCCTGAAGTCGGAGAGCCGGCCAGCCGGGCAGCCGGCCAGGCGGGAAGCCGCAGGGCGAGAGAGTCGGAAAGCCGTGGGCCTGGTCTGCGGTGCCCGGATCAGCGGTACCTGGCTCAGTGGTGCCCGTGTGCGGTGTCCGAGGCTCCTCCGAAGAGCCGGGCCACGGCCCTGAAGGGAAGCGTCACGACGGTGGCGATGGCGCCACCGATGGCGCGAAAAACGTCGGCGATCGCGGTGAGCACGAGGGGCCTCCTTCTCATCACACTCTTCGATTGCCTTCTTCTCACGGGCGAGTTCCCGTAGGAAGACCGCCGAAACGAGCCCGGTCCGAAACGAGCCCGGTGCCTCGCACTGCGCGAAAAGACCGGCTGCCGCATGGTGGAACTCGGGCCCGTCGGGAACCCGGCTTCTGTACGCGGCCGCGGCTTCGGTACGCAGTCCACTCGTCCGCGGCCCACTCGTCCGTGCGCGCACCAGGAGGTCTCGAAATGGCAGACGGAAAGGCAGCCCCGGAGAACCGGGAACGCCCCGAGGGCCCCGCGAATGCCGAGAACCCGGTCACCAAATATCCGCAGCCGGAATTCCCGGACCAGGACCAGAAGCACCCGGGATGGACCGGACCGATGGACCCGCCCCCCGACCACGGCGAGGAATCGTATCGGGGGAGGGGACTCCTGGAAGGGCACAAGGCGCTGCTGACGGGAGGGGATTCCGGTATCGGGCGGGCCGTCGCGCTGGCATTCGCCCGTGAGGGCGCGGACGTGCTGTTCACCTTCCTCCCCGAGGAGGAGAAGGAGGCCGAGGAGACCGCCCGGCTCGTCACGGACGCGGGCCGTACGGCCGTGCCGCTGGCCTGCGACGTCCGTGAGGAGGAGCAGTGCCGGCTGCTCGTCGAACGCGCGGTGAAGGAGTTCGGCCGGATCGATGTCCTGGTGAACAACGCGGCCTATCAGATGTCGCAGCCGGACGGAATCCAGGCCATCACCACGGAGCAGTTCGACCGGGTGATGCGGACCAATCTGTACGCCATGTTCTGGCTGTGCAAGATGGCGCTGCCGCACATTCCCAAGGGCGGGTGCATCATCAATTCGACGTCGGTGCAGGCCTACAAGCCCAGTCCGCATCTGCTCGACTACGCGACGACGAAGGGAGCCATCGTCACGTTCACCCAGGGGCTGGCGCAGATGCTCGCGTCCGACGGTATCCGGGTCAATGCGGTCGCCCCTGGCCCGGTCTGGACCCCGCTGATTCCGGCGACGCTTCCGGACACCACCACATTCGGTAAACAGGCCCCGCTGGGCCGCCCGGCACAGCCCGCGGAAATGGCCCCCGCCTATGTCTTCCTCGCCTCCCCACAGGCGAGTTACATCACCGCCGAGATCGTCAATGCCACCGGCGGGACACCCCTGCCCTGACGTTCCCGCCCGGTCGTTCTCGTCCTGACGTTTCCGTCCTGACGTTCCTGACCCGACGTTTCTGCCCGTTCGTGGAGTGTGCTGAAGGAGTGGGGTGACGTGCGATGACCGGTCAGCGGCAGTCGCTCGCGGGGCGCGTCGTGGTGGTGACGGGGGCCGCCCGCGGGCTGGGGGAGTGCATGACCCGGGCGCTCGTCCGCCGCGGCGCGACGGTGGCGCTGGTCGGGCTGGAGGAGGACGGACTGGAGCGGCTCGCCGAGGCGTTCCCGGGGCGGACACAGTACTGGTTCGCGGATGTCACCGACGAGGCCGCGCTGGCCGCCGTCGCCGACGGGGTGCAGCGCGGCCTCGGTCCCCCCTCCGTAGTGGTCGCCAACGCCGGTGTGGCGGCCGGCGGCCCGTTCCTGGAATCCGACCCCGCCGTCTGGCGCCGGATCATCGAGGTCAATCTCATCGGCAGCTCGCTCACCCTGCGGGCCTTTCTGCCCGGACTGCTCGCCACCCGCGGCTACTTCCTGCAGATGGGCTCCCTGGCGAGCATCACCGCGGCGCCCATGATGTCGGCGTACTGCGCCTCCAAGTCCGGCGTCGAGGCGTTCGCCCACGCCATCCGGGCAGAAGTGGCGCACCGCGGCGTCGGGGTCGGTGTCGCCTATCTGAGCTGGGCGGAGACCGACATGATCGACGCCGCGGTGCTGCGGGAGCTGCGGTCGCGGTTGCCGTGGCCCGCCGGCCGGATCTATTCGCCCCAGGCGGTCGCCGACCGGATCGTCCACGGGATGGAGCGGCGGGCCACGGCCGTCTACGCCCAGCCCTGGCTGCGCGCCGCGCAGCTCGTCCGGGCCGGGCTCCCGGCCGCCGTCACCCGCCTGTTCCGCGGCCAGGTGCCGGAGATGGCGGCCCGCGGTGATGTCACGGCCACCGGTCTGATCGGGGCCGGAGGGCGGGCGGACGACCTGGCCCGGGCGGCCGCGGTCCGGTGGCTACCAGCGGTACCAGCGGGCGCGGCCGCCGCCGGCGCCGGTCGACCGCATCAGGAAGCCGAGCAGCCAGAAGGCCAGCACGACGACGGCGGCGATCCACAGCGCCTTGAGCGCGAAGCCGGCGCCGAACAGCAGCAGCGCGAGCAGCAGGACGATTAGCAGGGGTGCCATGGGGTTCCTCCTCTGGATGAACGAAGAATTCGTGACCAAAACTTCGTGACCGAAGACTTCATGACCGAACACTTCGTGGGACGTCTGTGGGGGACTTCTGGGAAATGGATTTGTGATGGCTCGGGGCTGTGACGGCTCAGGGCTGTGACGGCTCAGCGCTGTGAGGATTCAGCGCGAGTTCTGCGGAAGCAGGGAGCCGAGGGGGCCGAGGTCGAGGTTGAGGTCGTCCATCGTGAAGCCGTAGCGCTCACACAGTTCCGACATCCGGTCGTGGAGGATCATCAGCGTCATACCGACCCGCTCCTCCTGATCATCCGTCAGGTCGCCCTGGTCCGCCCGGTGGAGCGCGGTGCGCTCCATGAGTTGCCGCAGCAGCTCGACGATCGTCAGCACGAGTTTGATCAGATCGCGTTCGACCGTCTCCGGGTCGCTCTCCAGCCGCTGGGCGAGGGTCTTGGGCGCCGTCGGCCCGGTGGAGTCCTGCCTCATAAAGGGATGCCTCCTGAGAAAGGGATGCCTCCTGGCAAGGGAATGCGTCCTGTTGCACGATCGAATGGATGACGGCGCGCAGGCTGATCCGGACCAGGTCCACATCGGCGATGGACAGCACCAGGTCTCCGGTGAGGACCGCGCCGCCGTTGAGGAGCCGGTCGAGGAGGTCGATCAGGGCGATCTGCGGGCCGGCGATTCCGGCCGGTTCGCCGAGCCCGGACGAGCCGGCGGCCGGCACCGCGACATCCGGCACCGCGACATCACGCCCCGTCATGGGCTGCCACCCGTCCTGTCATGGGCTGCCACCCTGTCATGTGCTGCCACCAGCCCTGCGCTGCCGCCCGTCATGCCGCGCCGCTTTCCGCCGGCCGGGTCGCGAAGGAGTACGGCGCCCACGGGCCGGTGATCTCGACCCGTACGCCGGCGTCGCTCCCGGTCAGACCGGCCAGCGCCTGGTGGAACTCCCGGACCCGGGTGCGCGGGACGAGATACGCCTCGTTGGCGATGTTCTCGCCGGGGCCGGCGGCCAGTTCGCCCTGCTGGGGGCGGTGGGCGACCACGCCCCGGCTCAGCGGGGCCACCGTGTCCCGGACCGCGCCGGCCACCGCACCGGCCGCGCGGTACGCGTCGTCCCGCAGGCGCCGCTGGTCGCGGCGCCGGCGCAGATAGGCGCGGCCCGAACCGGTCGACGGCGCGGCGGGGGCGGCAGGGGCGGCTTCGACCTGGGCGCGCACGGGGTCCGCGTAGACCTTCACCCCGAGCTCGGCGTGGCCGTCGAGCCAGGTCAGCAACTCACCGAATTCCAGGGCTCGTTCGGATAGCATCGCGCTCACCCGGGTGTCGTCGAGGTAGACCGTCGCCAGCCGCATCGGCAACACCGTCGTACGGGCGTGGGCCGCTTCGACGACCTCGTGGTGCGCGCGGGCCAGCGCCTCCAGCTCCGTCAGGTCCGCCATCCGCTCGGTGAGCCCGTCCGTACCGAAGTCGTCGGCCGGGACGGAGGACACCAGGGCGGTGAGGCCGTCCTCGGCGACGGTCCGCAGGGATGCCCCGCGCAGCCCGGTCAGCTCGGCGGCCACCGCGTCGAGGTCGCCGCCGTCCCGCCCGACCGCGTAGACATAGCTGTGCCACGGCCCGTTCACCGGTTCTCCTCCCTTCGCTGTTGCTGCTCCCGCCCGGCTTCGCGTCCTGCTTGTCCTTCGACCGCCGCCCGCTCCTGGCCGGAGGGCAGCGGCCCGGTGTCGGCCGGGCGGGCCCGGGAGGAGAGCGAGGGATCGTGCTCCCACCAGTCGATGCCCATCTCCTTGGCCTTGTCGACGGAGGCGACGAGCAACCGGAGCTTGATGGTCAGCAGCTCGATGTCGAGCAGATTGATCTGGATGTCGCCGGCGATCACCACGCCCTTGTCGAGGACGCGTTCCAGGATGTCGGCGAGATTGGTGGAGGAGCCGGGCCCGGCCCCCGCCCGGCCGTAGGGGGACGGCGCGGGGGATGCCCTCATGGGCGAGGCGGGTCCCCCCGCCCCGGTCAGCGGGTCGGACATGTGCGGTTCAGCCTCCTCGTGGTTGACGCCGGCGGGCCTGGAGCCACTCCAGCCGGTCCAGCAGTTCGTCCTCGCGGGCGTCGAACTCCTCGGGCCCGATCCGGCCGTCGACCAACTGCCGTTCCAGTTCGGCGAGTTCGTCACGGACCGGCTCCGGGTCGTAGAACTCCTGCTCCGCGGTGAGCAGTACTTGGTCGAGGACCCAGACCGTGCCCCGGACCGGGGCGAGCGGCAGGGTCAGCAGCTGGGTGAGCAGTCCCATCCGGACCTCCGCTCGGTCGGTGTCCCCGGTGCCGAGGGCACGGCCCGGGGCGCGGTCAGACGAAGCTGTACGGCGGCAGCGGGCCGTAGAGCCGGAAGGTGTAGTGGTCGCCGCGCCGTTCGGCCTCGGTGTGGACCGCCTGGGAGAAGACGGCGGACCGGGCCCGCGCGACGAGGAACGAGGTGGTGAGGAAGTGGTGCTTGGTGGGTTCCCCGTCCTCGATGCGCTCCGCGGCGGGTGCGAGCCGGGCCAGGATGTCGGCGCGGGCGCGGTCCTGGCGGGTCCGGACCTCCTGCGAGATCAGCTCGCCGAGCGCCAGTTTGTCGTCGTACGCCCCGGAGTTCTGCCGGGTGCGGTCGTTGAGCCGCCGCGCCTCGGCGGAGTCCCGCAGGATCTCCCGCAGCAGGTCCTCCTCGTCGCGCGTCACCTTGAGGTGGTACTCGCGGCACCCGGCCAGCTCCCCGAGCCGCTGGGTGTAGGTGTCGTGCTGCTCCTCCAGTACGGCGGCGACCTGCTCGTCGTCCGGGCCCACCAGCCCGAAGCGCATCGGCAGGCAGCTGCCGTCGGCCAACAGGGCTTCCTGCACGTCCTGGTGGGCCGCCACGTCCCGGCGCTTGGCGCGCAGCTCCGCCGGGGCGTCGCTGACCACCGCGCACAGGTCCTTGGCCCGCACGGTGCGCAGCGGCGCCGCGGGGTTGCCCACCCCGGCGATGCCGGACAGTCGCAGCGGATGGCCGGCGCCGGTGATGGCGTAGACGTACGTCGTCATGGGTTACTCCTCACGGCGGGCGGTGCGGCGGCCGGCGGACGACGACGTCTTGCGCGCCGGACGCTTCTCGGTTTCCTCGGATTCGTCGTGGCCCTTGCGGAGGGATTCGCCGACCGCCTCAACGGCCCCTGCGAGCGCGCCCTTCGACTTTCCCTTGGCGCCGCTCTCGGTGGCCTGGCCGACGAGATCGGTGAGCTGTTCCGGCGCCTTGCGCCCCGATTCGAGATCGAGCCGGTTGCACGCCTCCGCGAAACGCAGATAGGTGTCCACGCTCGCGACCACGACGCGTACGTCGATCTTGAGTATTTCGATGCCGACCAGGGAGACCCGGATGAAGGCATCGATGACCAGCCCGCGGTCGAGAATGAGCTCCAGGACGTCGTAGAGAGTGCCCGAGCCGCTGCCGCCGGCCGGTGCGGCCTGTGTCTGTTGCTGAATGGCAGTCACGGTCTTTTCTGTCCCTTCCAGTTGACTGGAGCGGGCCATGGCCGTGTGGGGGAATCGCGGATGCGTGGCCGCCGCCCTAGCGGTCGATCTGGCCCCGCCCGTAGCGGCGCATGCGCGCGTATTCCATGAGATGGCCCTGCTCATCGAGGCGGACGCGGTAGGACGCCATCACGCTCGCGGTGTCCGGGACCCTTTCGAGTTCCACCACTTCCACGTCCGCCAGCCAGCCGTCACCGGCGGCCTTCAGCGCGGACACCGAGCCGGGTGCGCAGTTGAGCATCTCGGCAAGTTGCCCGGCAGCGAGGCGCATTGCCGCGGGAGCGGCGATGCGATCCGGTCCGCTGTGCGCAGTTTCCGTTTCGGTCGGCGCGAGGCTTTCCTCATGTGCCGCGCCCGCTTCCACCTTTTCCACGGTGCTTTCCTCGGTCGCCATGATCCCGCCTGTCGTGCGTCGTAGAGGTCATCTGCCGAAGGTCTTCCCGTCGAAGGACGGTTGGCCGTTCTGTGGCGATGAAAAGGCGGTTGCCCGGGAAAGCCGGAGGTATGCGCGAGCGGGAAATCCGAGGGGGAGTCAGCCGGTGGTGACCGTGAAAAGGCCGCCGTCGGGGTCACGGATCAGCGCCTGGCCGACCGCGGGGTCGGCCGGCGGGGTCAGGTGGGTGGCCTGGCCGCCCGCCGCGATGGCGGCCGCGGCGACCTTCTCGACGTCCTCGACGGGGAACTGGACGTGCCAGCGGGGCCGGATGTGCGGGTCGGGGGCGGCCTCCATGACACCGCCGCGCACCGTGGCCACCACCTGGTTGCCGTCCCGCACCAGCACCTCGCCGTGCTCGTACGCGACCTCGACCCCGCCGGGCTCCTCCGAGGCCCAGTCGAGCACCTCGGCGTAGAAGATCGTGGCGTCGAAGGCGTCGCGGGTCCGCAGGTCCAGGTAGACCGGGGCGCTGCCGCGGCCGATGGCCCAGGCGGGGGTGTGGCCCTCCCACACGCCGAAGACCGCACCGTCCCGGTCCGCGGCGAGTGCCACCCGGCCGGCGCCGAGCCGCAGCGGGCCCACCGCGATGGTCGCGCCGCGCTCGCGGATCCGTCCCGCGGCGTCGTTCGCACTCGCGACCGCGAAGTACGGGGTCCAGGCCACCGACACCTGCCAGTCCGCGGCCAGCGCGGTGACCCCGGCGATCGGCCGGCCGTCGGTCAGCGCCACGGTGAACTCCTCGCCCAGCCCGCCCGGCCGGAAGGTCCAGCCCAGGACCTGTGCGTAGAAGTCCTGGGCACGCCGGAGATCGTGGGTGGTCAGGCTCACCCAGCACGGGGTGCCGCGTACGGCGACGGCGGACGGTGTGACCGGCATGGCGATGCGCCTCCTGGAACGGGTGCCACCGTCCACTCTGCCAGGACTTCGCGTCCGCATCCTTCTACGGCTCGGCCGAGTGCGGCGCCTGGGGGCCGACGGTCCGGTGCGCGGCGCCGGCGGGCGGCCGGCCGGTCAGGGCTGCAGCAGCGTCTTGATCATGCCGTCTTCCTTGGCCTGGAAGGTCTTGTAGGCCTGCGGCCCGTCCTCCAGCGGCAGCTTGTGGGTGGCAAAGCCCTCGACGCCGAGCCGGTCCTCGTCGTCGAGCAGCGGCAGGATGTCGTCCACCCAGTGCCGCACGTTGGCCTGCCCCATCCGCAGCTGCACCTGCTTGTCGAACATGGTGAGCAGCGGCAGCGGGTCGATCGCGCCGCCGTAGACGCCGACCACGGAGATGGTGCCGCCCCGGCGGACCACGTCGACGGCGGCGTGGAAGGCCGCCATCCGGTCCACCCCGGCGCGCGACATCAGCTTCTCCGCGAGCCGGTCCGGGAGCAGCCCGACCATCTGCTGCGCGGCCTTCGCCACGGGTGCCCCGTGGGCCTCCATGCCGACGGCCTCGATGACCGCGTCGGCGCCGCGGCCGTCGGTGAGCCGGCGGACCTCGTCACCCAGGTCCGCGCCGAGCTCGTCGACGTTCAGGGTGTGTACGCCGCGCTCCCGGGCCCGGGCCAGCCGCTCGGGCACCAGGTCCACGCCGATCACCTGCCGGGCTCCGCGGTGCAGGGCGATCCGGGCGGCCATGTCGCCGATCGGGCCCAGGCCGAGGACCACGACGTGGGCGTCCGGCGGCGGGTCGGCGTAGGCGACCGCCTGCCAGGCGGTGGGCAGGACGTCGGAGAGGTAGACGAACCGTTCGTCCGGGGGGCCGTGCGGGACCTTGACGGGGAGGGTGTTGCCGAAGGGCACCCGCAGGAACTCGGCCTGACCGCCCGGTACCTGGCCGTAGAGCTTGGTGTAGCCGAACAGCGAGGCGCCCATGCCGTGTTCCCTGACCTGGGTGGTCTCGCACTGGGAGTGCAGGCCCCGGTCGCACATCCAGCAGGAGCCGCAGGAGACGTTGAAGGGCACCACCACCCGGTCGCCGGGGGCGAGCGCGGTCACCTCGGGTCCCACTTCCTCGACGAGGCCCATCGGCTCGTGGCCGAGGATGTCGCCCGGCTCCAGATAGGGCCCCAGCACCTCGTAGAGGTGGAGGTCGGAACCACAGATGCCGGTGGAGGTGATCTTGACCAGGACATCCGTCGGTTCGATGATCTTCGGATCGGGGACCGTGTCGATCCGCACGTCCCGCTTGCCGTGCCACGTCAGTGCCCGCACCCTGTCCTCCTTCGCCGTGACCGGTCGGCAGGAACTGGTTCGTTTCGGGACGACCGATTCGTCTGACGGGTCATCACGCCGGTATTCCGGGCCACGCCGGTTCTCCGGGCCGCGCCGCCTCCGCGTGCTCCGGGCGGCTCCTCCTGCGCAGGTGGCAGGCGCGCGCCGCTCGGCGGAGCCGGCCGCTCAGCCCAGTCTCCGGCCGGCCTCCCGATCGTGCAAACGCCCGAACGGACCACGCCCGGCCGCGCGCCCGGGCGGCGGCCGTGACCGAGTGTGCCCGCGGACCGCGGCTCGATGCCCGCCGCCGCCCGCCGGCACGGCTGCGCGTCCTCGGGCGGTCCGGGGGACCATGGGAAAGGCGGCGATCCGCAGGCGGAGGGAGGGCCGGATGTCCACAGCCGACCCCGTCGGCGCGGCGGGCGACTGGCCGGTCGGCAAGGTGCCGCAACGCAGCGGACTGCTGGACCTGCTCGGCGTCGCCGCGGTGGTCCTGGACGCCGACGGCCGGATCGTGCTGTGGAGCCCGCAGGCCGAAACGCTCTTCGGCTACTCCGCGCAGGAGGCGCTGGGAGAGTTCGCCGGGCGGCTGCTGGTCCACGAGCACCATCTGGACCTGGTGGTCAGGCTCTTCGCCGAGGTCATGGCGACCGGCCAGAGCTGGGCCGGGGCCTTCCCGATCCGGCACAAGGACGGCAGCACCCGGCTGGTGGAGTTCCGCAACGTCCGGCTGCTGGACGACCGGGGGGACTACTACGCCCTGGGCATCGCCACCGACGAGGCCACCCTGAGCAAGGTGGAGCGCGATGTGGCGCTGTCCACCCGGCTGGTCTCGCAGTCCCCGATCGGACTCGGCGTCCTGGACACCGACCTGCGGTACCTGGCCGTCAATCCCGCGCTGGAGCGGATCGACGGGATCTCCGCCCGGGAACACCTCGGCCGGTCGGTCCACGAGGTGCTGCCGTTCATCCGGACCGAGGCGCTCGAAGCCGCCCTGCGGCGGGTGCTGGAGACCGGGCGGCCGCTGGTCGACCAGTACGTCGTGGGGCGCACCCTCGCCGACCCCGAGAACGAGCACGCCTGGTCGGTCTCGTTCTACCGGCTGGAGGACCCCGGCGGGCGGATCCTCGGCGTGGCCGGGGTGATCGTGGACGTCACCGACCGGCACCGCGCGGCCGGGGAGGCGGCGCGCGCCCGGCGCCGGCTGGCCATGATCGCGGACGGTTCGGCGCGGATCGGCACCACGCTGGAGGTGGAACGGACCGCGCATGAGCTGGCCGAGGTCACCGTGCCCGAGCTCGCCGACGTGGCCACCGTGGACATCCTGGACTCCTTCCTGGACGACCGCCGGCCCACCACCTCCGGCGCCCACCCGGCGGTCTTCCGGGCCCTCGCGGTGCAGACCGCCTACGCCACCGAGGCGGCCCGGGCCGCCGACCCGCCCGGCCACATCGCCAGCTACGGCGCCGACCGGCTGGTCACCCAATGCGTACGGACCGGCCGGCCCATCCTCGTGCGCCACGTCGACGACGAGTCCCTGGCGCGCATCGCCCGCGACCCGGAGGCCGCCGCGATCCTCGCCCGGGCCGGTATCCACAGCTACCTCGCGACCCCGCTGATCGCCCGCGGTGAGGTGCTCGGTGCGCTGGGCCTCACCCGCAGTCGCAACCCCGTCCCGTTCGACGAGGACGATCTGACCCTGGCCGCCGAACTGGCCGACCGGGCCGCCGTGAGCATGGACAACGCCCGGCTCTACCAGAGCCTGCGGGACACCGCCGTCACGCTCCAGCGCAGCCTGCTCCCGGACCGTCCGCCGCAGCGGGCCGGGCTGGAGATCGCCACCCGCTACCGGCCGGCCGGCACCACGAACGAGGTCGGCGGCGACTGGTTCGACGTGATCCCGCTCGCCGGGGAGCAGACGGCACTCGTGGTCGGTGACGTGATGGGCAGCGGCACCAAGGCCGCCACCACGATGGGGCGGCTGCGGACCGCCACCGGCACCCTGGCCGACCTGGACATGCCGCCGGCCGAGGTGCTGCGGCACGTCGACCGGATCACGGCCGGCCTGGACCAGTACGCCACCTGCGTCTACGCCGTCCACGATCCGCAGCAGGCCGTTTGCCGGATCGCCGCCGCCGGGCACCTGCCGCCGGTGCTGATCCACTCCGGCCGGCCGCCCGAACTGCTCGACCTGCCCACCGGCGTCCCGCTCGGCGTCGGCGGCGTCCCCTTCGAGGAGACCACCTTCGCGCTGCGCCCCGGCGACCGGCTGGTGCTGTACACCGACGGGCTGGTCGAGACCCGCCGGGACACCATCGACGACCGCCTGGACCGCCTGCTCGCTCTCCTGGACCGCCCGGACCCGTCCCTGGAGGACACCTGCGACCGGCTGCTCGACGAGCTGCGCGACCCGGACGACGCGGATGATGTGGCCCTGCTCATCGCCCGGGCCCGGCCCGGGCCGCCCGGCGCCGACGGCTGAGGAATTCCTCCGCCGCATTTCCCCGGGTGCCCCCGCCAAGGAACCGGATGCGGCATCCGGCGCAATTCCCGCCGGTCGAGGCGTTAGCCGGGACGGTGCGGGGGAACCCGTTCTGGTGGCCGAAGGGCGGACGCGCGCACATGGGCGAGAGGTACGACCATGGGACACGGCGGAGATGTCATCACGGAGTTGGCCGCGGACCATCGGGAGATGGCCGCGCTGTTCGAGCAGATCGAGGCGGCGGTCCCTGCGGCCTCGCTGCGCAAAAGGCTGCTCGACCGGCTGACGATCGAAATCGTCCGGCATTCCGTCGCCGAGGAGCAGTACCTCTACCCCGCGGTCCGCGAGAAGCTGCCGGACGGCGCCGCACTGGCCGACCGGGAAATCGCCGACCACCAGCGCGTGGAAGGGCTGCTGAAAGAGCTGGAACGGCTCGATGCGGAAGACCGTGCGTTCAACGAACTGTTCGTGAAACTCCGGACGGAGGTCCGGGCACACATCCGGGAAGAGGAGAGCGAACTGTTCGCCCGATTGCGTGAGGCGTGCCTTCCCGGGGAACTCGAAGCGCTCGGGGAGAAGGTCCGGGCGGCCAAGAAGCTCGCGCCCACCCGGCCGCACCCGGGCGTCCCCGACGCCCCGCCGGCGAACAAATTGCTGGCCCCGGGGCTCGGGCTGGTGGACCGCGCCCGGGACCTGCTCACCGGCCGCGGCGGCGGCCCGGACTGACCCGCCGGAACCACCCCCGGGCCCGTACGGCCCGGCCGTCCGCAGGGGCGTCCGGGCCTTTCGTAGCGCAGAAACGGCAGAAGGTGTGTATGGACCACCGACAGGAGACGACGCCGGACGAGCGGCAGAACGGCTCGCCGGAGACCTTCCCCGCCGCGCGGACCGGTGCGCTGGAAAAGGCGCTGCGCGAGCGGGTGGACGGTGAGGTGCGCTTCGACGCGGGCAGCCGCGGCGCCTATGCCACGGACGGTTCCAACTACCGGCAGGTGCCGATCGGCGTGGTCGTTCCGCGGAACGTCGACGCCGGCGCGACCGCCGTCGAGGTGTGCGCCGAATTCGGTGCGCCGGTGCTCTCCCGGGGCGGCGGGACCAGCCTCGGCGGGCAGTGCACGAACACCGCCGTGGTCATCGACTGGACGAAATACTGCGACCGCCTGGTGTCGGTGGACGCCGAACGGCGCCGGTGCGTGGTCGAACCTGGCATCGTGCTCGACGCACTCAACCGGCAACTTGCCGATGAGAAACTGAAGTTCGGCCCGAAACCCGCCACGCACAGCCACTGCTCGCTGGGCGGAATGGTCGGCAACAATTCCTGTGGCGCCTCGGCCCAGGCGTACGGGAAGACCGTCGACAATGTGCGGCGGCTGGAAATCCTCACCTATGACGGCGTCCGGATGTGGGTGGGGCCCACCTCGCCGGAGGAATACGCGGAGATCCAGGCGGAAGGCGGCCGGCGGGCGGAAATCTACCGGGGCCTGCGGGAACTCGCGGACCGGTATCTGGGCGACATCCGGCGGGGATTTCCCGACATTCCGCGGCGGGTGTCGGGATACAACCTGGACTCGCTGCTGCCCGAGAAGGGCTTCGACGTCGCGCGGGCGCTGGTGGGCAGCGAGGGCACGCTGGTCACCGTTCTGCACGCCGAGCTGGACCTCGTGCCGGTGCCGTCCTGCGAGGCCATGGTGGTGCTCGGCTACCCCGACATCTGCGCGGCCGCGGACGACGTACCCCGCCTGCTGGCGCACGGCAACCCCACCCAACTGGAGGCCCTGGACGGGCGGATGGCGCAGCTGATGCGCGAGGAGCACGCCTACCTCGACTCCCTGGACATCTTCCCGGAGGGCGACAGCTGGCTGCTGGTGCAGTTCACCGGCGACACCCGGGAGGACGTCGACGCCCAGTGCCACGACCTGCTCCGGGCGCTGGGCCGCAAGGAGAGCGATCCGACCGTGGCGTTCTCCGACGACCCCGCGCGCGAGCAGCGGATGCTCAAGGCGCGCGAGGCCGGCCTCGGCGTGACCGCGCGGCCGCCGGACGACCGGGAGACCTGGGAGGGCTGGGAGGACTCCGCGGTCCCGCCGGAGAAGCTCGGTGACTACCTGCGCGATCTGAAGGCGCTGTTCGCCGAGTTCGACTACGACCATCCGTCGCTGTACGGCCACTTCGGCCAGGGATGCGTGCACACCCGCATCCCCTTCGAGCTCAAGACCGCCCGGGGAGTGGCGGACTTCCGCGCCTTCCTGCACCGCGCGGCCGACCTCGTCGTCTCGTACGGCGGGTCGCTCTCCGGCGAGCACGGCGACGGGCAGGCGCGCGGCGAACTGCTCCCGAAGATGTTCGGCGAACGGCTCACCGGTGCCTTCGGCGAGCTGAAGGCGCTCTTCGACCCGGACGACCGGATGAACCCCGGCAAGGTCGTGCGCCCCCACCGGACCGACGACCACCTCCGGCTCGGCCCCGCCTGGCGGCCCGAGACCCACCGCACCCACTTCGGCTACCCGGACGACGAGCACTCCTTCACCCGGGCGGTGATGCGCTGCGTCGGCATCGGCAACTGCCGCACCCACACCGGCGGGGTGATGTGTCCCTCGTACCGGGCCACCGGTGAGGAGGAGCACTCCACCCGTGGGCGGGCCCGGCTGCTGTTCGAGATGCTGAACGGGCACGCCGACTCGGCGATCACCGACGGCTGGCGGTCCACCGAGGTCCGCGACGCGCTCGACCTGTGCCTGGCCTGCAAGGGCTGCAAGTCCGACTGCCCCACCGGCGTCGACATGGCCACCTACAAGGCGGAGTTCCTCGCCCACCACTACGCCGGCCGGCCGCGCCCGGCCGCCCACTACGCCCTGGGCTGGCTGCCGCTGTGGGCGAAGCTGGCGCGCGGCGCGCCACGGCTGGTCAACGCGGCGCTGCGGGCCCCCGTACTGGCCCGGCTGGGCAAACGCGCCGCCGGGGTGGCCACCGAGCGCACCGCACCGGCCTTCGCCGCGGAGTCGTTCACCGAATGGTGGACCGCCCGCGACCGCCCGCAGCCCGACCCCGGCGACGCCCGGACGGTGCTGCTCTGGCCGGACACCTTCAGCAACCACCTCCACCCGAACGTCGCCAGGGCGGCGGTGCGGGTCCTGGAGGACGCCGGCTTCCGGGTCGCGGTACCGCCGGGGCCGGTGTGCTGCGGGCTGACCTGGATCTCGACCGGGCAGCTGACGACCGCCAAGCGGGTGCTGCGCCGCACCGTGCGTGAGCTCCGGCCGTGGATCGAGGCCGGGACGCCGGTCATCGGGCTGGAGCCGTCGTGCACCGCGGTGTTCCGCGCCGACGCCCCCGAGCTGTTCCCGGACGACAAGGACGTGCAGCGGCTGGCCGGGCAGTTCCGGACGTTCGCCGAACAGCTCGTCCACCACGCCCCGGAGGGCTGGCGGCCGCCCCGGCTCGACCGGCCGGCGACCGTGCAGACCCACTGCCACCAGCACGCGGTGTTCAAGGACGACGCCGACCGTGAACTGATGCGCCGGGCCGGGCTGGACGCGGACGTCCTGGACGTCGGCTGCTGCGGACTGGCCGGGAACTTCGGCTTTGAACGCGGCCACCACGAGGTCTCCATGACCATCGCCGAACAGGGCCTGCTGCCGGCCGTCCGCGCCGCCGACCCCGCCGCCCTGGTGCTCGCCGACGGCTTCAGCTGCCGTACCCAGATCGCCGACGGCGACACCGGCCGGGGCGCGCTCCACCTGGCCGAGGCGCTGGCGCTCGGCCTCGACGGTCCGCTGCCCGCCGGCCGTCCCGAGCAGGGCGCCGACCGGCCGCGGGTCCCCGCCCGGGACGCCCGGCTGGTCACCGCCGGCGCCGCCCTGACCGGCCTCGGGGCGCTGGCCGCCGGGGTGGCCGCCGCACTCAACCGACGAGAAAAGAGGAACCTCCGTGTCGACCAAGGTCTCTGACCACATCCTTGCCCGGCTGCGTGAGTGGGACGTCGAGCACGTCTTCGCCTACGCCGGCGACGGCATCAACGGGCTGCTCGCCGCCTGGGAACGCGCCGACAACAAGCCGCAGTTCATCCAGGCGCGGCATGAGGAGATGGCCGCCTTCCAGGCCGTCGGCTACGCCAAGTTCTCCGGCCGGGTCGGTGTCTGCGCCGCGACCTCCGGGCCCGGTGCCATCCACCTGCTCAACGGCCTCTACGACGCCAAGCTCGACCACGTGCCCGTGGTGGCGATCGTCGGGCAGACCAACCGCAGCGCCATGGGCGGCTCCTACCAGCAGGAAGTCGATCTGGTCAGCCTCTACAAGGACGTCGCCTCCGACTTCCTCGAAATGGTGACCGTCCCCGAGCAACTGCCCAACGCGATCGACCGGGCCATCCGCACCGCCTACGGCCGGCGGACCGTGACCGCCGTGATCGTCCCCGCCGACGTCCAGGAACTGGACTACTCGCCGCCCACCCACGCCTTCAAGATGGTCCCCTCCAGCCTCGGCCTCGCCTCCTACGCGCCGGTGCCGACCGACGACGACCTCGCCCGCGCCGCGGAGGTCCTCAACGCCGGGGAGAAGGTCGCCGTCCTGATCGGGCAGGGCGCCCGCGGGGCCCGCGCCGAGGTGGAGCAGCTCGCCGACGTGCTCGGTGCCGGGGTGGCCAAGGCGCTGCTGGGCAAGGACGCGCTGCCCGACGACCTGCCGTACGTCACCGGGGCCATCGGGCTGCTGGGCACCCGACCCTCCTACGAGATGATGCGGGACTGCGACACGCTGCTCGTGGTGGGGTCCAGCTTCCCCTACACCCAGTTCATGCCGGAGCTGGACCAGGCCCGGGCGGTACAGATCGACATCGACCCGCACATGGTCGGGATGCGCTACCCCTTCGAGGTCAACCTCGTCGGCGACGCCAAGGCGACATTGCAGCGGCTGCTGCCGCAGCTCAGGACGAAGAAGCACGGCACCTGGCGGAAGAAGATCGAGAAGGACACTGCCCGCTGGTGGGAGGTGATGGAGCGGCGGGCCGCCGTCGAGGCCGACCCGGTCAACCCCGAGTACGTCGTGCACGCCCTCGACGCGCTGCTGCCCGACGACGTCATCCTCGCCGCGGACTCCGGCTCGTCCGCCAACTGGTACGCCCGCCACCTGCGGATGCGCGGCACGATGCGGGGTTCGCTCTCCGGGACGCTGGCGACCATGGGCCCCGGCGTGCCGTACGTCATCGGTGCGAAGTTCGCCCACCCCGACCGGCCGGCGATCGCCCTGGTCGGGGACGGCGCGATGCAGATGAACGGCATGGCCGAGCTGATCACCGCCGGCAAGTACTGGTCCGAGTGGCAGGACCCGCGGCTGATCGTCGCCGTGCTCAACAACCAGGACCTCAACCAGGTGACCTGGGAGATGCGCGCCATGTCCGGCGCCCCGCAGTTCCTGCCCTCCCAGGCGATCCCGGACGTGCGGTACGCCGACTTCGCCCGCTCCATCGGCCTGGACGGCGTCCGGGTGGAGAAGCCCGGCGAGGTCGAGGACGCCTGGCGCAAGGCGCTCGCCGCCGACCGGCCGTTCGTCATCGACTTCCGCACCGACCCGGCCGTCCCGCCGATCCCGCCGCACGCCAGCCTCGACCAGATCGAGGCCGCGGCCACGGCCATCCTGAAGGGCGACAGCGACCGCGCCGCGGTGGTCAAGCAGGGCCTCAAGGCGAAGGTCCAGGAGATGCTTCCGGGCGGCAAGCACCGGCACGGCCGCTCGGACCAGGGCTGACGGTGCATCGGACCAGCGGGGGCGGTGACCCGGTCGTCGACGCGGTCGAGGCGGCCGCCTACACCGTCCCCACCGACGCGCCCGAGGCCGACGGCACCCTGGAGTGGCACGAAACGACCCTGGTCGTGGTGCAGCTCCGCTCCGGCGGCAGCACCGGCCTCGGCTACACCTACGGCGCGCCCCAGACCGCCGCCGTGGTCCGCGACGTACTGGCCCGGGAGGTGCGCGGCGCGGCCGTCTGGGACGTGCCCGCGGCCAACGAGGCGATGTCCCGGGCGGTGCGCAACGCCGGCCGGCCCGGGCTGATCGCCGGTGCCCTGTCCGCCGTCGACATCGCTCTGTGGGACCTCAAGGCCCGGCTGCTCGGCCTGCCGCTCGTCCGGCTGCTCGGCGCGGCCGGCCGGGCGGTGCCCGTGTACGGCAGCGGGGGATTCACCACCTACGACGCGGACCGGCAGGACCGCCAGCTGCGCGGCTGGGTCGAGGAGCAGGGACTGCCCCGGGTCAAGATCAAGATCGGGGAGTCCTGGGGCCGCGCCGAGGGCCGCGACCGGGAACGCATCGCCCAGGCCCGCACCAGCATCGGCCCCACCACCGAGCTGTACGTCGACGCCAACGGCGGCTACTCCGTCAAGCAGGCCGTCCGGCTCGCCGACCACCTCGACCGGCACGGCGTCACATGGTTCGAGGAGCCGGTCTCCTCCGACGACCTGACGGGCCTGGCACAGGTCCGAGAAGCGGTGCCGGCCGAGGTCACCGCAGGCGAATACGGCTACGCCCTCCCGTACTTCGCGCACATGCTGGACGCCCGCGCGGTGGACTGCCTCCAGGCCGACGCCACCCGCTGCGGCGGCCTCACCATCTGGCTGCGCGCCGCCGCGCTCGCCGAGGCCCGCGGCCTGGCGCTCTCCGGGCACTGCGCACCCCACGTGCACGCCCACGCGGCCGCGGCGATCCCCAACCTGCGCCACCTGGAGTGGTTCCACGACCACGTCCGCATCGAGAACCTGCTGTTCGACGGCGTGCTGGACCCGTCGGGCGGCAGCGTGACACCGGGCGCCGACGGTGCCCCGGGACACGGCCTGACCCTGCGCACCGCGGACGCCGAACCGTACCGGGCCGGCTGAGGAGGACACCGACATGGCACAGACCGTCGTCATCACAGGAGCGAGCGCCGGCATCGGCCGCGCCACCGCCCGGCTGTTCGGCGACCGGGGCGCCGACGTGGCGCTGGTGGCCCGCGGCCGAGCCGGTCTCGAAGCGGCCGCGGCGGAGGTCGAACGGGCCGGCGGGCGGGCGCTGGTACTGCCCACCGACGTCGCCGACCACGAACAGGTGGAGGCCGCCGCGCAGGCCGCCGAGGACGCCTTCGGCCCGCTCGACGTCTGGGTCAACGACGCCTTCACCTCGGTCTTCGCGCCCTTCACCGAGATCGGGCCGGACGAGTACCGCCGGGTCACCGAGGTGACTTACCTCGGCTTCGTGCACGGCACCCGGGCCGCGCTGCGCCGGATGCTCCCCCGCGACGCCGGCACGGTCGTGCAGGTCGGCTCGGCGCTCGGCTACCGTTCCGTACCGCTGCAGTCCGCGTACTGCGGTGCCAAGCACGCCATCAACGGCTTCACCTCCGCCGTGCGCACCGAACTGCTCCACCGGGGCAGCAAGGTCCGGATCACCGTGGTCCAGATGCCCGCGGTCAACACCCCGCAGTTCTCCTGGGTGCTCTCCCGGCTGCCCCGGCACCCCTCCCCGGTGCCGCCCATCTACCAGCCCGAAGTCGCCGCCCGCGCCGTCGTGCACGCCGCGAACCACCCGCGCCGCAAGCAGTACTACGTCGGCGCGTCCACCGCGGCGACGATCTGGGCCGAGAAATTCGCCCCCGGCCTCCTCGACCGCTACCTCGCCCGGACCGGCTTCGACTCCCAGCAGACCGACCGGGCCCCGTCCGCCGCCCGGGACGTCAACCTGTGGCAGCCGGCGGACGACACCCCGGGCCACGACTACGGTGCCCACGGCGTCTTCGACCCGCAGGCAAAGGCGCACTCCGCCCAGGCGGCACTCTCCCGGCACCCCGCCCTGACCGCGGGCGCGGTCACCGCCACCGCGCTGGGCGCCCTCTCCCTGCTGCGGTCCCGGGGACGCCGGGCCGGGCGATAGCCGGGCGGGAGGGGCCCCTCCCGTGGGAGGCCCCTACCGCCGGTGGCAGCAGGTCACAGCAGATCCCGGGGCAGCGTCTCGTTCCACGTACGGGAGAACACCCGGCGGTCGTTCTCGAAGCCGTCCAGGGTGGCGTCCACGTGGAACTCCGTCCCGCTGCACCTGAGGACGGTGCGGGTCTCCACCCGGACGTCCCAGTCGTCGCGCCGGAAGCGCGTGGTCCAGGCCGCCTCACCGCGGACGGAGGTGAAGTCGTCGGCGACCGCCGTGTACCGCTCGTGGGCGCGGATCCCGACGTCCAGCCCGATGTCCTCGTAGCGCACCGTCCCGCGGTCCTTGACGATCTCCAGCTCGGAGCGGTAGTCGACCAGGTCCCGCTTGACCTCCCAGCGCTGCTCCGGGGCCGTCAGCTGCGTGGTGGCGAGCGGCGGAGCGGCCTCGGGCTCCCCGAACGGGTCGGCCGGCACGACGTCGGGCTCGCGCACCGGACGCACCGGCAGGGTCAGGGTGCTGCTGCCCTCGTACACGGTCAGCCGCACCGGCCGGGGCGGCGGCCAGGCCAGTGGCCAGTACGACGTGGACAGCGACAGCCGGATGCGGTGGCCGGGCGGGAACGCCTGGGCGACACCGTTGAGTTCCACCGTGGCCCGGCAGCGGGCACCCGGCTCCAGCGGCTCCGGCGTACCGATCCCGTTCCGGTGGGTCAGGTTCAGCAGCCCGTAGGTGACCCGGGTGGCTGCACCGTCCGGGCTGACGTCGGACAGCCGGGCGGCCACCATGGCCACCGGCTCGTCGGCCGAGAACTCCAGCTGCACCGTGGGGGAGCCGAGGATCTCCACCCGCTCGGTGAGCGTCCGGGTCTCGAAGACCAGCGAGCCGCCGTCCTCCTCCCGCTGGTCGTACGGCAGGTCCGGGGGAGCGTTGTAGGAGGCCCACTTCCCGGCGAACTGGCCGACGGACAACGGGGACCGGACGGTCAGCGCGGCATCGCCCCGCACCCGGTCACCGGGCTCGGCCTCCTCCTTGGCCGCCTCCGCCGCCTCCTCGGGCGGGTCGATGCGGTACCCGCGCAGCGGGTGGCACACCGGCCGGACGTGCGGCGACGGCCAGTCCGGCTCGCCGACCCAGCGGCCCGGCCGCTCCTCGTACGACGTCGAGGGCGGCACGCTGTCCTGCATCCAGGTGCGCAGCATCGGGCCGTCCATCACCCCGTTGTCGACGCCCTTGAGCCAGTGGTCCCACCACCGCACCACCTCCTGCAGATAGCCGATGGCCGGGCCGGGCTCGCCGACGTGCGGGTACTTGTGCGACCAGGGGCCGATCAGCCCCTTGCGCGGGACGTCCAGGTTGGCCAGCAGCCGGGTCACGGCGTTGGAATAGCCGTCCGCCCAGCCGCTGGAGGCCAGGACCGGGCAGCGCACGGCCGCATAGTCCTCGCAGACCGACGCGTGCCGCCAGTAGTCGTCGCGGCGCTGGTGGCGCAGCCACTGAAGGACCCAGGGCCGGGTGTGTGCCAGGCGCTCGTGCCACATCTCCCGCCAGCGCGCGCCGACCACGGCGGGGTCCGGCGGGCAGGTGCCGTAGGCGAACATGGTGCCCGCCTCGGCCAGGTTGTCCGACAGCAGCGCGCCGCCCATGTAGTGCATGTCGTCGGCGTACCGGTCGTCCGTGAAGGAGGCGATGACGACGGCGCGCAGGCTCGGCGGCTGCCGGGCGGCGACCTGGAGGGCGGCGAACGCGCCCCAGGAGATGCCCATCATGCCGGTGGTGCCGTCGCACCACGGCTGGGCGGCGAGCCAGGCCAGCACGTCCTCGGCGTCGGCCTGTTCCTGCTCCAGGTACTCGTCGGTGAGCACCCCCTCCGACTCGCCGGTGCCCCGCAGGTCCACCCGGACGCAGGCGTAGCCGTGCCCGGCGAGGTAGGGGTGGTGCATCGAGTCGCGTACGGAGCTCAGATCGCGCTTGCGGTACGGGATGTACTCCAGCACCGCCGGCACCGGCTCCCGGTCGGAGGAGACCGGGCGCCAGATGCGCGCCGACAGCCGGGTGCCGTCGGACACCGGCACCTCGACGTGCTCCTCCTCGGTCGTCGCACAGGGCAGTTCGCTGACGAAACGCATACGGCCGGGGCTCTCCTTTCGCGGCGGCCGGGCAGGCGGCCGGGCTAGCTGTCGCGCTCACCGGGCGGGGGCGGGTCGAAGGCGAGGTCCAGGGCGGCCACACACCGGTCGTACTTGGTGCACAGCTCCTCCTCACTCTCCCCTCCGGTGAAGATGTGGGCCACTTCGAAGCTGTAGCTGTCCTGCTCCGCCAGGTCCGACAGCCGCTGCCCCTCCGTGGGCCGCAGGTCGATCCGCACGCCCGGGATCTCCCCTTCGATGCGGGCGAGGTCCTCCGCGGTGGGCACCTGGCGGACGATGCCGTCGGTGAACGTGCGGTAGTACCACTTGGCAGCCGTGCGGAAGCGGCCGGCGCCCTTGGGCAGGGCAGGGTCCCGGCCGAGGGCGAGGCTCACCATGCAGTGGTGGTTGGGCACCCCGTCGACGTCCTCGAAGAGCTCGGCGTGCGACTGGGAGTGCCGCGGGTTGACCTCCAGCACGTTGATGTCCCCGGTCCGCGGGTCGTAGAAGTACTCGATGCTGAAGGTGGCGGCGTCCATGCCGATCTGCCGGATCAGGCGCTCCGAGACGTCGTGCAGCCGCCGGATGACGGGCTCGGGGAGCGTGGAGGGGTACTGGTGGCGCAGGAAGGACGGCTTACCGGGGTAATTGATGGAATCCAGCACGCCGTAAACGGTGACCTCGCCTTCGTGGACATAGCCCTCGACGGCGACCTGGAGCCCGGAGAGCCGTTCCTCGGCCAGACACACCTCGGCACCGACCTCCGCCATTTCCGGCGGCAGTGACACCCGGTCGAGGATGTCGGCGAACGGCCGGCCCACCCGCCCGATTCCCGCGCGGATCTCGTCCACCGCGGCACGGAATTCCTTCTGATCGCCCACCCCGAAAGCCAGCTCCGAGGAATACGCGAGCGCCGGCTTGAGCCACATCGGGAACCGGACGCCGTCCGGCGGCCGCGGATCGTCCGCGGCCAGGTCCACCCGGCCGAAGCGCGGATGTTCCTCGATGGCCTTCTGCTGTTCCAGCCGGCACCAGTACTTGTGCTCACACTTGACGATCGATTCAAGGCTCGTGCAACGGGTGCCGTAACGCTCGCCGAGGATCGGGACGAAGGTGCTCACCGGGAAATCCCAGAAGCCCACGATGGCGTCGATGCGGCCCTCGAAGGAATCCAGCTGCCGCTGCGCCTTTTCCAGCAGCTCGGGTACGGACACCTCGCCGACCTGGAGTTCCTCCAGCGTCAGCAGCCGGTGGAACCGGTAGTCGTGGGCTCCGGGCAGCGTGCGCAGAAGCGGGAGATTACCGTCGTCCAGGCCGATCACGAAGATGTTCCGCATCACGCCGCCTTGCTCCTCGGGCCGGTGGTCGGGTTGTCCCGTGTACCCCCACCCGGCCGGAAGACACGGCGTTCCGCGTGTTGTACCCGCTGCCCCGCGGGGACCCGGCGCGGCGGGGGCGGATTAACCCGACCGGCGGAGCCCGGCTCGCCGCCGCGGGCCCTGCCCAGGACGCTGATCGAGGAGCCCGACGACTTCGGACCAAGCTTTGAGGAGCCCCATGAACACGGCACTTTCGCGGAATTGGCAACGCGCGGTGGTGACCGGTGGCGCGGGTTTCGTCGGGTCCCATCTCTGCACCGAATTGCTGGCGCGGGGCACCGCCGTCATATGCATCGACGATTTCAGCACCGGACGGCCGGAGAACATATCCGCGGTGCGCGACCACCCCGCTTTCACGGTCGTCGAGGCGAATGTCACCGAGCCGGTCCACCTCGACGCGGAGCCCGATCTGGTGCTGCACTTCGCGTCCCCGGCGTCGCCCGCCGACTACCTCAAACTCCCGCTGCACACCCTGGAGACCGGCAGCCTGGGCACCCGCAACATGCTCGCCCTGGCCCGGGCGAACGGCGCCCGCTTCCTGCTGGCGTCCACCTCCGAGGTCTACGGCGACCCGCAGCAGCACCCGCAGAGCGAGGACTACTGGGGGAACGTCAACCCCGTCGGCCCCCGCAGCGTCTACGACGAGGCCAAGCGCTTCGGTGAGGCCCTCACCACCGCGGAGGCCGGGGCGCACGGCACCGACACCGGCATCGTCCGGCTCTTCAACACCTACGGCCCCCGCATGCGCGGCCACGACGGACGCGCGGTGCCCACCTTCATCCGCCAGGCCCTGGCCGGCGATCCGCTCACGGTCACCGGCGACGGCTGCCAGACCCGCTCGCTGTGCTACGTCGACGACACCGTGCGCGGCATCCTCGCGGCCGCCGGGTCCGACCTGCGCGGCCCGGTGAACCTGGGCAACCCGGCGGAGATCAGCATGCTCGAACTCGCCCGGCTCGTCATCGAGTTGACCGGCTCCCGGTCCTCCGTCCGGTTCATCGACCGGCCGACCGACGACCCGGCGGTGCGCTGCCCGGACATCACCATGGCCCGCGGCAAGCTCCAGTGGGAACCCCGGGTGCCACCACGGGACGGCCTGGCCCGCACCATCGCGTGGTTCCGGGAGCGGCAGACGCCCTGATCCCGCGAGTCCCGGAGACCCCACCGCCGCCCCCGGACGAAGGAAAGGCCCGCGAACCGTGATGCGCATCCTTGGAATCAACGCACTCTTCCACGACCCCGCCGCCGCACTCGTCATCGACGGCATCACGGTGGCCGCGGCGGAGGAGGAGAGGTTCTCCCGGCGCAAGCACGGCAAACGGCCGGTGCCGTTCTCCGCGTGGGAACTGCCCGAGCAGGCCGCCCGCTGGTGCCTCGACTACGCCGGCCTGCGCCCCCAGGACATCGACGCGGTCGCCTACTCCTTCGACCCCCGACTGGCCCGGCCCGCCGCCCAGATGGGCCTGCACGACCCCTGGGACCACCTGCGCCTGACCTACGCCCGCGAGGCACCCGGTTTCCTCGCCCAGGCGCTGCCCGGCCTCGACCCGGACGCGGTGCGGTTCGTGCCGCACCACATGGCGCACGCCGCGTCCGGCGCCTTCGCCGCACCGGACGCCGACACCTCCTCCGTCCTGGTCCTCGACGGCCGCGGCGAGGCCACCTCCCACCTGGCCGCCCACCGCGTCCAGGGCAAACTGGAGCCGCTGTACGGTCAGGAACTGCCGCATTCGCTCGGCCTGGTCTACGAGGAACTGACCGAGCACCTCGGATTCCTGCGCTCCTCCGACGAGTTCAAGGTCATGGCCCTCGCCTCGTACGGCAGGCCCCGGATGCTGGCCGAACTCCGCCGCCACATCCACCCGACCGGCGACGGCGGCTTCCACGCCACCGGCGTGCCCTGGCACGAACTGTGCGCCCCGCGCCGCCCGGACGAGCCCTGGCACCAGGACCACGCCGACCTCGCCGCCAGTGCCCAGACCTGCCTGGAGGAGACCCTGCTGGACCTGGTGCGCTGGCTGCACGGCCGGACCCACGACGACGTGCTGACCCTCGCCGGCGGCGTCGCCCTCAACTGCGTCGCCAATGCGCGGATCGCCCGCGAGGGCCCGTTCGGCCGGGTCTGGGTCCAGCCCGCGGCCGGCGACGCGGGCACCGCGCTCGGCTCCGCCCTGCTGATCGGCGCCGACGCGGGCGAGGAACCGCTGCCCATGCCCGGCGCCGCCCTCGGCCGTGACTGGACCGACGCCGAACTCGAAACCTGGCTCCGGGCCGCCGCCGTCCCCTACGAACGCCCCGCCGACATCGCCCGGACCGTCGCCGAGGCCCTCGCGGACAACGCGGTCGTCGCGTGGTTCCAGGGCCGCGCCGAATACGGACCGCGGGCCCTCGGACACCGTTCCCTGCTGGCCCACCCCGGCCACTTCGCCAACCTGGAGCGGCTCAACGACGTCAAGGGCCGCGAGCAGTTCCGGCCGGTCGCCCCCATGGTGCTCGCCGACCGCGCGGCGGACATCTTCGACGGCCAACTCCCCAGCCCCTACATGCTGTTCGTCCACGACGTGGCCCCCGAGTGGCGGGACCGCATCCCCGCCGTGGTCCACGTGGACGGCACCGCCCGGATCCAGACCGTCGACCCGGCCGCCGAACCGCTCGTGGCCCGGATGCTGACCGAGTTCGAACGGCTCACCGGCCTGCCCGTCGTCGTCAACACCAGCCTCAACACGGCCGGCCGGCCGATGGTCGACGACCCCCGCGACGCCCTGGAGTGCCTCGGCTCCACCCCCGTCGACCTGCTGGCCATCGGCCCGTTCGCGGTCCGCCGCCGGAACCTCTTCGCCGCCGGGCAGCACGCCGCGCACGAAGCGGACGATCCCCGATGACCGCCCCGTCCGCCCCGGGTGACCGGTCCACCGACTACACCGTCGTGATCCCCACGCTCGGCCGGCCCAGCCTGACCGCCTGTCTGGCCGCGCTCGCCGCCGCCGACGGCCCCCTGCCACGCCGGGTGATCCTCGTCGACGACCGCCCCCTCGACGACTGCACACCGCTGCCCGCCGACATCCCCCGGGCGCTGCGCGACCGCACCGTGACCGTGCCCGGCTGCGCCCGCGGCCCGGCCGCCGCCCGCAACACCGGCTGGCGGGCGGCCGGCGGAACCCCCTGGATCGTCTTCCTCGACGACGACGTGCTGCCCGGCCCCGCCTGGGCGAGGGAACTGGCCGCCGACCTCGCGGCCGCCACCCCGCGCACCGCCGGCGTCTCGGCCCGGATCGACGTGCCGCTGCCGTCCGGACGCGAACCCACCGACTGGGAACGCAACACCGCGGGACTGGCCACCTCCCGCTGGATCACCGCCGACATGGCCTACCGCCGGGCCGCCCTGGAATGCGTCGGGGGCTTCGACGAACGCTTCCGGCGCGCCTTCCGGGAGGACGCGGACCTGGCCCTGCGGGTGCTGACGACCGGCTGGACGCTGGCCGAGGGCCGCCGCCGCACCACCCACCCCGTCCGCCCCGCCGACCGCTGGGTCTCGGTACGGCTCCAGGCCGGCAACGCCGACGACGTCCTGATGACCCGCCGGCACGGCCGCGGCTGGTGGCGCCGCGCCCAGGCCCCGCGCGGCCGGCTCCCCGGACACCTCGCGGTGACCGCGGCGGCCGCCGGCGCGCTGCTGTGCGGCGCGGCCGGCAAACGGGGCGCCGCGGCGGCGCTGGCCGCCCTGTGGCTCGCCGGGACCGCCGAGTTCGCCTGGGCCAGGATCGCACCCGGACCGCGTACCCGGGAGGAGACCCGGACCATGGCGCTGACCAGCGTCCTGATCCCGCCCGCCGCCACCGCGCACTGGCTGCGCGGGCTGCTCCGCCACCGCCGCATCGCTCCGGTGGACCCCTGGGGCGGCGCACACCCCGCACCCGACGTCCGGCCCCGGCCGGCCCCGGAACGGGTATGACCGTGGCCGCCCCGGAGCGGACCGGCGGTCCCTGGCTCTACGCCGGGGGACCGTACCCCGCCGCGCCCGCACCGGTGCGGCCCGCCGCGGTGCTCTTCGACCGGGACGGGACGCTGGTCGCCGACGTGCCCTACAACGGCGACCCGGCACGGGTCGCACCGATGCCCGGCGCCCGGGCCGCACTGGACGCACTGCGCGACCGCGGCATACCGGTGGGCGTGGTCAGCAACCAGTCCGGGGTGGCCCGCGGTCTGCTCACCCGGGGCCAGGTCGAGGCCGTGCAGCGCCGGGTGGAAGAACTGCTGGGGCCGTTCGCCGTCTGGGCGGTGTGCCCGCACGGGCCCGCGGACGGCTGCGGCTGCCGCAAACCGGCACCCGGCCTGGTGCTCGCCGCCTGCCGCCGGCTCGGCGTCGCACCCGAGGACACCGCCGTCGTCGGGGACATCGGCGCCGACCTGGGCGCGGCCCGCGCCGCCGGTGCCCGCGGCGTGCTCGTGCCCACCCCCGTCACCCGCCCCGAGGAGATCGCCGCCGCGCCCTGCCGGGCGGCCGATCTCCCGGACGCCGTACGGCAGTTGCTGGGCCGGCCGAGCAGTGCGGAGCCGGTGCGATGAGCGCCGCGCCGCGCACCCTCGTCGTCCGGCTGGACAGCGCCGGCGACGTGCTGCTCGCCGGGCCCGCCGTACGGGCCGTGGCGGCCGGCTCGTCGCACACCGCGCTGCTCTGCGGCCCCGCCGGCGAGCGCGCCGCGCACCTGCTGCCCGGAGTCGACGAGGTGCTGGTCCACGACGCGCCGTGGGTCGGCCTGCGGCCCCCGCCGGTCAGCCGGGCCACCACCGACGCGCTGGTCGACGCCCTGGCCGCGGGCCGGTTCGACCGGGCGCTGATCCTCGTCTCGTACCACCAGAGCCCGCTGCCGGCCGCGCTGCTGCTCAAGATGGCCGGCGGCATCTGGACCGCCGCGGACAGCCCGGACTACCCGGGCGCGCTGCTGGACCTCCGGCACCGGCGGGCGCCGCACCGCCACGAGGCCGCAGCCGCGCTGGACCTCGCCGAGGCCGCCGGCTACGCCCTGCCGCCCGGCGACCGGGGAGCCCTGGAGATCCTGCCGCCGCCCGCCACCACACGGCTCACCGGCCGCGACCCCTACCTGGTGCTGCATCCCGGTGCGGCGGTGCCCGCCCGGGCCTGGAGCGCCGACCGGGCCGCCCGCGCCGCGGCCGCACTGACGGCGGCCGGCCACCGCGTCGTCGTCACCGGCGGGCCCGACGAACGCCGGCTGACCGCCGCCGTGGCCGGCGACCACGCACTCGACCTCGGCGGCCGCACCGACCTGCACCAGCTCGCCGGCGTCCTCGCCGGGGCCCGGGCCGCGGTCGTCGGCAACACCGGCCCGGCACACCTGGCCGCCGCGGTGGGCACCCCCGTCGTCTCCCTCTTCGCCCCGGTGGTCCCCGCCGAACGGTGGGCTCCCTACGGCGTCCCGCACGTCCTGCTCGGCGACCAGCAGGCGCCCTGCGCGGACAGCCGCGCCCGGAGCTGCCCGGTGCCCGGACACCCCTGCCTCGACGGGGTCACGGACGCCGAACTGCTGGCCGCGCTGGCCCGGGTGACGGCGGGCCGGGGCGCGGCGGTGCCGGCCGCACCGGGCCACGCGGACGGCCGGGCCCCGGGGGCCGGCGCGCCACGGACACCGACCGACGACGAGCGAGGGGCGACCGTATGAACATCCTGCTGTGGCATGTGCACGGCTCCTGGACCACCGCGTTCGTCCAGGGCCCGCACACGTACCTGGTGCCGGTCACCCCCGACCGCGGACCCGACGGGCGGGGCCGGGCCCGTACCTTCCCCTGGCCCGGATCGGTGCAGGAGAAGACCCCGGCCCAGCTCCGGGAGACCCCCGTCGACCTGGTCGTCCTGCAGCGGCCGCACGAGGCGGAACTCGCCGCGTCCTGGCTCGGCGGCCGCCGCCCCGGCCGTGACCTGCCCGCCGTCTACCTGGAGCACAACGCCCCCGACGGCGCCGTACCGCACACCCGGCACCCGTACGCCGACCGTGACGACCTGGTGCTGGTGCACGTCACCCACTTCAACCGGCTGTTCTGGGACAGCGGCCGGACCCGCACCGCCGTGATCGAGCACGGCATCGTCGACCCCGGCCACCGCTACACCGGCCGGCTGCCGCGCGCCGCCGTCGTCGTCAACGAGCCGGTCCGCCGCGGGCGTACGGTCGGCACCGACCTGCTGCCGGCACTGGCCGCGGCCGCCCCGCTCGACGTCTTCGGCATGCGCACCGAGGGACTCGCCGGCCACCTCGGCCTCTCCCCGGACGCCTGCCGCACGGTCGAACTCCCGCAGGCGGAGCTGCACACCGCGATGGCCGAGCGGCGGGTGTACGTGCACCCGGTCCGCTGGACCTCGCTCGGCCTGTCCCTGCTGGAGGCCATGCACCTGGGAATGCCGGTGGTGGCGCTGGCGACGACCGAGGCCGTCGAGGCGGTACCCCCCGGCGCCGGCACGCTCTCCAACCGTCCCGAGATCCTCGCCCGCGCCGTCCGCACCTACCTGGCCGAACCGGAGGCCGCCGCCGAGGACGGCGCCCGGGCCCGGCAGGCCGCACTCGGCCGGTACGGGCTCAAGCGCTTTCTCCACGACTGGGAAAGCCTGATCACGGAGGTACTCGCATGACCGCCCGCGGCACCGTCCCCCACCTGTCCATCGCACTGGTCTCCGAGCACGCCAGCCCGCTCGCGGTCCTCGGCGGTGTGGACGCCGGCGGCCAGAACGTCCACGTGGCACGGCTGGCCGGTGCGCTCGCCGACCGCGGCCACCGGGTCACCGTGTACACCCGCCGGGACGCACCCGAGGCACCCGAGCAGGTCGGACTGCGGCCGGGGGTGACCGTCCGGCACATCGCCGCGGGTCCGCCGTGCCACCTGCCCAAGGACGAACTCCTGCCGTTCATCCCGGAGTTCGGCCGGCTGCTGACCGAGGACTGGGTCCTGGGGCCGCCGGACGTCGTGCACTCGCACTTCTGGATGTCCGGACTCGCCGCCCTACAGGCCACCCGGAAACTGGACCTGCCGCTGGCCCACACCTACCACGCGCTGGGCACCGTCAAGCGGCGCCACCAGAAGGACAGCGACACCAGCCCGGCCGGCCGCATCCCCTCCGAGGCCGAGGTCGGCGACCGCTGCGACCAGGTGATCGCCACCTGCCGCGACGAGGTCACCGAACTGATGCGGATGGGCATCCCGTCCCGCAAGGTCAGCGTGGTGCCGTGCGGGGTGGACGCCACCGCGTTCAGCCCGCACGGGCCGGTCGCCGACCGCGGCCCGGTACGCCATCTGCTGCTGCAACTCGGCAGACTGGTGCCCCGCAAGGGAGCCGCGCTGTCCGTCTCCGCGCTGCCCCGGCTGCCCGACGCCCACCTCGTCATCGCCGGCGGGCCGCCCGCCGCCGAGCTCGACCAGGATCCCGAGGTGCGGCGGCTGCGGGCGCTCGCCCGGGCGGCCGGGGTGGCCGACCGGGTCCGCTTCATCGGCGGGGTGCCGTGCGAGGACGTCCCGCCGCTGCTGCGCGCCGCCGACGTGGTGCTGTGCCCGGCGGACTACGAACCGTTCGGGATCGTGCCCCTGGAGGCCATGGCCTGTGGCACCCCGGTGGTCGCCACCGCGGTCGGCGGCCAGCTGGACACCGTCGTCGACACCGTCTCGGGACGGCTGGTCCCGCCCCGCGACCCGGGCGCCCTCGCCCGGGCCGTCGGCGAACTCCTCGCCGATCCCGAACACCGGGCCGCCTGCGGTGCCGCGGGCCGCCGCCGGGTCCTGGCCCGCTACGGCTGGGACACCGTCGCGGCGGCCACCGAGACCGTCTACCGCGGGCTGCTCGCGCACCGGCCGACCGTGCCGGAGGCCGTCTGACGAACCGTCAACCAACCGGGACGACGCTTTCCGGCCCCGGCCGACCCGGCCGGCCCCCGACCGCGGACCTTTGAAGGAGGTGCGGGCCCCGACCGCCGCCGGTTTCACGCACGGAGCGGCCCGATCGACATGAGCCATCCCCTTGAGAGCGCACACCAGCACTGCCAGTCCCTCCAGGAGGCGCTGGGCCATCTGCGCCGGCACAGTCTGCACCAGCTCGCGCAGTGGGCCTCCCACCTCAGCGCCGTACTGCCGCTGGGCGGCCGGCTGCTCGCGGCGGGCAACGGCGGCAGCGCGGCCCAGGCCCAGCACCTGACGGCCGAACTGGTCGGCCGCTACCAGCAGGAACGTCCCGCCTACTCCGCCGTCGCACTGCACGCGGAGACCTCCAGCGTCACCGCGATCGGCAACGACTACGGCTTCGACCAGGTCTTCGCCCGGCAGGTCGCGGCCCACGGCCGGCCCGGCGACATCCTCGTGCTGCTGTCCACCTCGGGCCGCAGCGGCAATCTGCTCGCCGCCGCCGACACCGCCCGCAAGGCCGGCCTGCGGGTGTGGGCGCTGACCGGTCCGCGGCCCAACCCGCTGGCCGACGCGGCCGACGAAGCGCTGTGCATCGAATCGGCCAGCACCGCCACCGTCCAGGAGGCGCATCTGATCGCGCTGCACATCCTCTGCGAGAACTTCGACGCGGTCGGCCCCGAGGCCGCCGCCGCGCTGTCCGCGGAGGAGCCCGGCATCAGCCCGGAGGGCGCGGTATGAGCTCCGGTCAGCCACTGCTCGTCGTCGGCGACGTCCTGCTGGACCGGGACCTGGCGGGCGACGCCACCCGGCTGGCACCGGACGCGCCCGCCCCGGTCGTGGAGGTGGCCGACGACCGCAGCCGGCCGGGCGGGGCCGGGCTGGCCGCCGCGCTCGCCGCCCGGGCCGGCCGCGAGGTGACCCTGGTGACGGCCCTGGGCGACGACCCGGCGAGCGAGCAGGTCCGCCGCCAACTCCGCCCGGTGCTGCGGCTGGTGGAGCTTCCGCTGACCGGCACGCTGCCCGAGAAGACCCGGATACTGGCCGGCGGCCGGCCCCTGGTGCGCTTCGACCGCGGGGGCGGCACCCCCGGCGAGGCCGGCCCCGACGTGGCCGCCGCGCTCGACGCGGCGCGGGCCGTCCTGGTCGCCGACTACGGCCGTGGCACCGCCCGGGCGGTCGCCGGGCGGCTCGCCGACGCCGCGCGCCGCGGGCCGCTGGTGTGGGACCCGCACCCCAGGGGCGGCCGGCCGGTCCCCGGTGCGCGGCTGGTGACCCCCAACGCGGCCGAGGCCCGGACGCTGACCGGCGACGACGCCCGGTCGCTGCACGCCGACGCGGCGCGCGGCAGCCGGCTGGCCGCCCACTGGCGCGCGGCCGCCGTCGCGGTGACGCTCGGCGCCCGCGGTGCGCTGCTGGCCAGGGCCGGCGGCGACTCCCCGATGCTGGTGCCCGCCCCGTACCGGGCCACCGGCGATTCCTGCGGGGCCGGCGACTGCTTCGCCGCCACCGCGGCCGCCGCGCTCGCCGACGGTGCGCTGCCCGAGGAAGCCGTGCAGCTCGCCGTCACCGAAGCCACCTCCTTCGTCGCCGCCGGCGGCGCCGGCAGCCCGGCGCTGTGGGACGGCCCGCCGCCCGCGGACCACACCCCGCCGCGGGACGCCGATCCGTTCGCGCTGGCCCGCTCGGTACGGGCCCGCGGCGGCACCGTCATCGCCACCGGCGGCTGCTTCGACCTGCTGCACGCCGGGCACGTCGGGCTCCTGGAGAGCGCCCGGCGGATCGGCGACTGCCTCATCGTCTGCCTCAACTCCGACGCGTCGGTCGCCCGGCTCAAGGGGCCGGGCCGCCCGCTCACCCGCCTCGACGACCGGATGCGGGTGCTGACCGGACTGGGCTGCGTGGACGCGGTCGCGGTCTTCGACGAGGACTCCCCGGTGAACCTGCTGCGCCGGCTGCGTCCGGACGTCTGGGTCAAGGGCGGCGACTACACCGTCGACACCCTGCCCGAGGCCGCCACCGTCCAGGAATGGGGCGGCCAGGCGCTGGTCCTGCCCTATCTGGACGGCCGCTCCACCACCGCGCTGGCGCGGCGCGCCGCCCGCTCCGCCACCGGCCGGCCGAGGGCCCGCTCGTGACGCCGCGGACCACCTCCCGGGTCGGCGTCGTGGTCATCACCCGCAACCGGTGGCACAGCCTGGCCCGCACCCTCGACCGGCTGGCCGGCCTCCCCGAGCGGCCAACGGTCGTCGTCGTGGACAACGGCTCCTCCGACGGCACCCCGGAGGCGGTGCGCACCCACCACCCCGCCGTGCACGTCCTCACCGCGGGCCGCAACCTCGGTGCGGTCGGCCGCACTTACGGAGCCGCGGCCCTGAACACGCCCTACGTGGCCTTCAGCGACGACGACTCATGGTGGGAACCGGGCGCGCTGGCCCGCGCCGCCGACCTCTTCGACCACCACCCCCGGCTCGGCCTCGCCGCGGCCAGCACCCTGACCGGACCGGCCGGTGCCCGCGACCCGCTCAACGCCGCCCTCGCCGCCTCCCCCCTGGGCCGGGAACCCGACCTCCCCGGCCCCTCCGTGCTCGGCTTCCTGGCGTGCGCCTCGGTGGTGCGCCGGACGGCCTTCCTGGCGGTGGGCGGCTTCCACCCCGTACTGCACTTCGGCGGTGAGGAATCCCTGCTCGCCATGGACCTGGAGGCCGGCGGGTGGGGCGTCGCCTACTGCCCCGAGCTGATCGCCCGTCACCAGCCCGACGGCCCGGACGGCATCCCCCGGCCGGGCCGCACCGTACGGGTACGGCGCAACGCGGTGCTCGCCGCCTGGCTGCGCCGCCCGTACCGCCATGCGCTCACCCATACCGTACGGCTGGCGCTGGACAGCCTCGACGATCCGGACGCCCGGCGCGCGCTGTCCGAGACGGCCCGCCGGCTGCCGGCCGCACTGGCGCGCCGCCGCCGGCTGCCGCCGCGGGTCGAACGCCGCCTGCAGGTCCTCGAAGCCCGCCCGTGACGCGGCCACCCGGCCGAGGGAGCCCGCCGTGACCGATCCCCGCACCACCGTCATCGTCATCACCCACAACCGCAGGCGCGACCTGGTGCACACCCTCGACCGGCTGGCCGAACTCCCCGAGCGGCCACCGGTCGTCATCGTCGACAACCACTCGACGGACGGCACCGTCCCCGCCGTGCGCCGCCACCCCCTCCCGGCCCGGCTGATCGCCCTCGACCGCAACCTCGGCGCGGTCGGCCGCAATCTGGCCGCACGCACCGCCACCACGCCCTACCTTGCGTTCTGCGACGACGACTCCTGGTGGCAGCCCGGTTCGCTGGCCGGTGCGGCCGACCTGCTGGACGCCCACCGGAACCTGGGCGCCGTGACCGCCCGCATCCTGGCTCATCCGCACCCGGACGGCCCGGCCCCCACGGACACTCCGCGGGAGCCGCACGAGGACCCCATCGTCCGCGAGCTCCGGCAGTCGCCGCTGCCCGCCCCGAAGTGGCTGCCCGGCCCGGCGCTGGGCTCGTTCCTCGCCGCCGCGACCGTCCTGCGCACCGACGCCTTCCGCGCCGCGGGCGGCTTCTCGCCGCGGCTGGTGCTCGGCGGTGAGGAGGAGCTGCTCGCCGCCGATCTCGCGGTGGCCGGCTGGTGGCTGACGTACGCCGACCACCTGACGGCCCATCACCGCGCCTCGCCGCACCGGGACCCCGCCCTCCGCCGCCGGCAGGGCATCCGCAACACCCTCTGGTTCACCTGGCTGCGCCGCCCGCTGCCCGGCGCGGTGCGCCGCACGGCCTCCCTGGCCGCGGCCGTCCCGCGCGACGCCGTGTCGCTGGCCGCCTTCGCCGAGGCCGCCGCCGGGCTGCCCTGGGTGGTGCGGGAACGGCGCCGGCTGCCCCCGGAGATCGAACGGCGGATGCGCCTGCTGGAGGCACCGCAGCGGGCGTCCTCGGCCCGGTCCTACCGCGGCTGACCCGCGCCGGGCCGCTCCGTTGCCGCCCCGGCGGCCCCGCGCAGCCGGTCGACCAGCCCGCCCAGCGGTTCCCCGGCCGGCCGGTGCTCCGGGTACGTGGCGGCCCGGGCCCGGCCGACGGGGGACAGGCACCAGGCGAGCAGCCGGTCGAGCTCCGCCGGGCGGACCTCCTCGGGGCGCAGCACCGCCGGCCAGCCGAGCGCCGTCGCCTGGGCGCTGACCTTCGCGCCGCCCTCGACCGGGTCCACGGCCAGCACCGGCGTCCCGGCGCGCAGGGCGAGCACCAGCCCGTGCAGCCGGGTCGTCACCACCGCGTCCAGCCGGGCGAGCACCGCATGCACCTCCTGCGGGGTGGCCGGAAGGCGCCAGTCGCGGGTGTCCAGCCGGGTGTCCATCGGGAGCCGGGCCACCCGGGCGGTGCCCAGCCACCCGGTGAGCGCGTCGGACACCTGGTGATGCCGCCGGCGGTCGCCGTATTCGTGCTGGCCGCCGGTGAGCACCACCCCCACCAGCGGCAGGGCCCCCGACGCCGCCGCGGACAGGCTGAGGTCCACCGTGGCGGCGGGCCGCCCGGGGGTGTCACGGGGGAGCACCTCGTCGAACCGGCGCACCGCCGGGTCGGCCGGGTCCACGACCGACACCCCGACCGCGATCCGGCGGCACCGGGCGAACCGGTCGTGCAGTGCCGTGAGCGGGCTCTCCGCGCCGTCCGGGGACCGCCGGGAGTGCACCGGTCCGCAGACGAACAGCAGATGGGTGTAGCGGGCCGGGTCGGCGTCCGCCAGGTGGAGCGCGTCCGGCCGGAACACCGGGGACCACGCGGTGTCGTACGGGACACCGGCCCCGTGCAGCGCCCGCTGCACGGCCTCGGCGGCGAGCGCGTCGCCGGCCGTCACCTCGCCGTGCAGGAAGCTGAACCAGCCGGTGACCAGGGCGCGCAGCGGGCCGGTCATCGCGCCGGGGCCATGACGGAGGGCGGCCGGCCGGGAAGCGGCAGCGCCTCGACCGCGGCGAGCACCTCCTCGACGGTGATCCGCAGCAGCCGGTCGTCCGGCCGGTCGCCGTGCGCATCGCCGGGGCGCGGCCGGTCGTCGGGGTCCGGATGCCACAGCACGCGGTGCCGGCCCGTGCCCGGCGGGCCCCACAACCGGGGGGCGACCGGACCGAACAGCACCACCGACGGCGTGCCCAGCGCGCTCGCCAGATGCGCCAGCCCGGTGTCGCCGACGAGCACCGCGCGGGCCCGTCCGACCAGCGCCGCGAGCTCGGCGAACGGCAGGTCCGCGGCCCCGCCCAGCACCGCCGCCCGCGGCAGCCGGGCCTGTTCCGCGACCTGCCGGGCGAGCGGCCCCTCGCCCTTGCCCGCGGTGATCACGACCCGGTGCCCGGCGCGGTGCAGGGCCGCGGCCACCGCCGCGAACCGTTCGGCCGGCCAGCACCGGGCCGCCGCGTCCGCGCCGGGATGTACCACCACGGCCCCGGGGGCCGGCGAGGCGAGTGCCGGGGCGGCGATGCCCAGGTCGGCCGGATCGGCCGGCAGCCCGTACCAGGTGAGCAGCCGGCACCAGCGGTCCCGCTCGTGCTCGTCCTCCCGCCAGTCCGGGCCGGCGAGCTCCGGGGTGGCCGGATGGGCGTACGCGAAGAGCCGCTGGGGCCGCAGCGCCCGCAGGAGTCCGTGGCTGGCCGGGCCGTTGCCGTGCAGGTCCACCGCGAGGTCGGGGGGCGGGCCGGGCCAGTCGAGGGCCCGCGGGACCTCCCGGCCGGGCGCCGCCGTGGGCAGCAGCCGGTCGACCACGCCGGTCGCCGCGGCCGCCCCCGCGAGCCGCCGGGGCGCCGCCAGGACGAGGGTGTGGTCCGGACGGGCGGTGCGCAGCGCGCGCAGCGCGGGGACCGCGGTCAGCAGATCGCCCAGTCCGAGCGCCCGGAGCACCAGGATCCGCGGGCCGGGATCGTGACCGTCGGGCGGCGGGCAGGAGCGCGGACGGGCCGAGGGCATGGGACGCCTCCTTCGCGGACACCGGGCGGGCTCCCTCCAATGTGGGGGCGCGGCCGCGGCCCCGCGACTTGTCGCCGGTCACCGGCGCGGACCGGACCCCGCCGGGCAAGCGGCCGCAACGGTCCGCGACGACCGCCGCGGACGGTGACGCGGCCCACTTCCGACGGCCTCAGGGCAGGCGACTGAGACCTGGCCCACAGACCGCGAACCGCCCTGTGAGCAACCACACTTACGCCCGCCCCGGCCGTCATCTCCCGTGCCGGACAAGGGAGATGACACCGGCTGGGGCCGGCCGCCGGCCGTGCGCGGCCCCGCGGGCCCCGCGCCCGCTTCCGGGCGTCCCGGCCGATCTGTGAAGATGTGACATCGCTGGCCCGCAAGGCTTCGTCACGGACGGCCCGGCCTGAGCCCAGCACCGACAGACCTCGGTACGGACGCCGCGCACGCAGTGGTGCCCCGCGCCCGCCGAACCGCTTCCCGAGCCTGACGGGCTCTTCACAAAGTCTCTGCCGCTGTGCCTTCTCCTGCTCTCGCCCCTGCCCGCATTCCGGCGCAGGCGCCCCCGCCCGAGTCCGCCACCGAATCCACGAGCGCCCGGCCGCACGGCCGCGCGCCCCGCACCGTGCGCTTCCCCGCACCCCGCCGTGCCCTCGGCGCCGCCAAGGGCCCGGCAGGGAGCCGGAAGGGCGACCACGCTCCGTGGCGCTCGCTGCGCTACCGCAGCATGCGCTGGTGGTCGTTCGCCAACCTGGTGTCCAACGCCGGCACCTGGATGCAGCTCACCGTGCAGAACCTCCTGGTCCTGCAGCTGACCGGCTCGGCGGCCGCCACCGGTCTCTCGCTCTCCGTCCAGGCGGGGCCCGGGCTGCTCATGGGCCTGGTCGGCGGCGCCGCCGTCGACCGCTGGCCCCGGAAGGTCACCGCCGCGGTCAGCCAGGCCGTCCTCGGTGTGATCGCCTTCACGACGGCCGCCCTGATCGCCTTCGACCAGCTCAACTACGGCATCCTGCTGGCCCTGGCCGGCGTCACCGGCCTGATCGCCACCGTCGACGGCCCGGCCTGCGCCCTGCTGGGCAACGATCTGGTCCCCACCGAGGACGTGCCGTCGGCCATCGCCGTCGGATCGCTGGTGCACAGCGTCGGACGGCTGGGCGGCACCGCCCTGGCCGGCCTCTCCGTGGGCGTCCTCGGTACCGGAGCCGCCTACGCCGCCAACGGCCTGTCGTTCCTCTTCGTCGCCGCGGTCATCCCCTTCCTGCGCCCGGTGAGCACGGCACTGCGCCGGCCCGCCGGGGAGCCGGACGGCGCGGCCGCCGCCCCCGCCGCACCGGCCGCGGAGCCGGAACCCGAAGCCGGCACCGGCGCCCGCGACGGGCTGGCCTTCTTCCTCCGCAGGCCGCGACTGGTGGCCCTGGCGGCCGTCACCGGCCTGAGCGCCATCTTCGGCCGCAACTACCAGCTGACCCTGGCCGTGCTGGTCACCGGCCCGCTCGGCGCCGGCGCGGCCGCCTTCGGCACGGTCTCCACCGTCCTCGCGGTCGGCGGCATCCTCGGCGCGGTGCTCGCCGCCCGCCTCCGCAAACCCACCGTCGCCCTGGTCGGCGCGCTGGCCGCGGCCGGAGCGCTGCTGCAGATCGTCGCGGGCTTCTCCCCGTCCCTGGTCGTCCTGCTCGTCCTGGTCCTGCCGATGTCCGTGGTCGAGTCGATCTCCGACACCGCCGGCACCACGGTCCTGCAGACCGACCCGCCGGCCCACATGCGCGGCCGGGTGCTGGGCGTCTGGCGCAGCGCCAGCACCGGCTGGGGCCTGGTCGGCCCGCCGCTGCTCGGCTTCCTCATGGAACTGGTCGGCGCCCGCGGCGCCCTGGTGGCCGGCGGCCTGATCATCACCGGTGCGGTCGCCGCCGGCGCCCTGCTGCAGTCCCGCCGGCGCGCCATGCCCGGGCCGGTCCCGGTCCCCTGCGCCACGGCCGCCTAGCCGTCAGGCGCCCCCGAGGTGGGGCTGCTCCTGCCGCTGCACCAGCAGACCGCCGAGCGCGGTGCGCCGGTGCAGCACCGCCCGCCCCGCGCGCACCGTGGTGATCAGCCCGGCCCCGCGCAGCGCAGCGGTGTGGGCCGAGGCGGTGGCGTTGCTGATGCCCAGCCGTCGGGCGAGGTCACCGGTGGTGTGCTCGCGGGCGAGCACCTGCAGCATCGCGGCCCGGGTCCGGCCCAGCACCCCGGCCAGCGCCTCCGTCCCGTCGTCCGCCCCGGGCGGCACCAGCGGCACCCCCGGGCCCGCCGGGTAGGTCACGTACAGCGGGCGCCCGGGCAGATCGGCCAGCAGCGGCGGGCCGGTCCAGTGGAAGGTGGGCTGCAGCACCACTCCGCGCCCGTTCAGCACGACGTCCCGTGAGAAGGGCGCCGGGCACTCCCAGACGTCCCCGGACAGCCGTGCCCCGGGGACCAGCCCGTCGAGCGCCGCGGCCACCCCGTGCTCGGCGACGGTCAGCGCATGCCGGGTGAACTCCGCCCGGTGCAGGTCCTGCACCAGGGACCAGACGGGCCGCAGCAGCGTCTCGAAGGCCGCGCGCTGGGCCCGGCCGAGCACCCGCCAGGCCTCCGCGTCCCCCTGGTGCAGCCCGCGGATCCACGGCGGGGGCGGCCCGGGCACCGTGGCGTACACCCGCTCCATCTCGGCGCGGACCAGCTCGGGGCGGGCCGACCGGACGGTGGCCAGGCCCTCCGGGAGGGAGTCGGCGAAGACGTCGAGGAACACCGGCGCCCGGTCCGCCGGGACCAGGTCCCCCAGCGGTTCCGCGGCGGCCGGCAGCGACCGCAGGACCCGGTGCCGCCACCGGCCGAACAGCACCCCGTCGTCGCGACGGCACATCATCATCAGCGCCGTGTTCAGCTCCAGCAGCGGCGCCGCCCGGGAGGCGAAGCGGACCCGGCCGACATCGGCGGCCGTGAAGTGCAGCCGGATCACACATTCCCCCTGGTGACGCCATCCTTTCGGCCAGGGCCTCAACCATGGCCGCGGCTCCCCGCCGCCCGCCAGCATGCGACTGCACGCCACGGCACGAGGCCACGGCGCAGGCGCCCGGGAAGGGGAGTCCATCGTGAGCGTACGCAACGGGGCAGGGGGCGGGGACGGCCGGCAGGCCGGGCCGGGCCGGCGGACGGTCGCCGCGACGGCCGCACTGGGCGCCGCCCTCCTGCTCACCGGCGGCTGCGGCACCGCCCGGACCCGCCCCGGGGAACGGCACCCGGGCCACCGGCCGGCCTTCGTACCGCGGCTGCCGGCGCCGACCGGCCCGCACCGGCTCGGGATCACCACGCTCTATCTGGTCGACCCCTCCCGGCACGACCCGTGGGACCGCCGTCTTACCCGCAGGGAACTCATGATCACGGTCCGCTATCCGGCCCGGACCGTCGCGGGCCACCCCGTAGCACCGCAGATGACCCCGGGCGCCGCGCAGGTCTTCGCGGGCCTCGACCCGCGCTTCCACCCCGGCCTGCCGACGTCCGGGGTCGACTGGGCCGCCACCCGGACCCATGCGCACACCGGTGCGCCCGCACAGCCCGTACGCCGCCCGGTGCTGCTCCACACCCCCGGTGGCGGCGACCCGCGCACGCTCGGTACCGGGCTCGCCGAGGAACTGGCCGGCCACGGCTGGGTGGTGGTGAGCATCGACCACCCCGGCGACGCCAGTGAGGTGGAGTTCCCGGTCACCACGCCGCAGCGCCCGGCCCCCGTCCGCACCACCGTCTTCCGCGGCGATCCCCGCACGGACCCGGACCTCTTCCGCACCATGATCGACACCAGGCTGGCCGACACCCGGTTCGTCCTCACGCAGCTGGCCGTACTGGCCGCCGGCCGGAACCCCGACGCGGCCGGCCGCCCGCTGCCCGACGGCCTCGGCCGCGCGCTGGACCTCCGGCGGGTGGGCATCTACGGCCACTCGGCCGGCGGCACCACCGCCGCCCAGGCCCTCCACGACGACCGCTGCCTGCGTGCCGCGGTCAACCTGGAGGGCCACCTCGACCACCCCTCCCGGCGGCCCGGCCGGGCCGGACCGCTGTTCCCGGTGGCCCGCGACGGCGTGGACCGGCCGCTGCTGCTCGTGGGCACCGACGGCTTCCCCGGCCGGAAGGAGCTGGACCGTTCCTGGTCCGCCCTGCTCGCCCACCCGCACGGCCGCACCCGCCGACGGGAGATCCGGCACACCGCGCACGCCGTCTTCACCGACTACGCCGCCTTCGCACCGCAGTTGCAGACCGCCGGCCTGATGACCGCACGGGACCGGAACGCGCTGGTCGGCGCGCTGGACCCGGCGCGGTCGATCCCCGCCGTGCGCGACCTGGTCCGCACGTTCTTCGCCCGGCACCTGCCGCCGCGCTGACCGGGGCGGCCGGACGGGTGCCACGGCCCGCGCCGGGTACCGGCTTTCGGGGGAGGCTCAAGGCGGGACGGACGGCGGAGAGGAGCTTCGGGCATGGCCGGTGACCCGGGGGAGCGGACGACGGGACGCGGCCGGGCCGCCCGTACGGCGACGTGGTGGCAGCGGGCCCGGGCCTACGACGGACACGAACGGCACACGGTGCTCCTCATCGGGAAGAGCACCGTGGCCGCCACCATCGCCTGGCTGATCTCCTACCAGCTCCTGCACGCCCGGTCACCGGCCTTCGCGCCGTTCTCCGCGGTACTGATCATGCAGGTGACGGTGTATCAGTCCCTGCACCAGTCGCTGCGCTACATCGGCGCGGTGGTCGCCGGAGTGGCGGTGCAGGCGGTGCTGGGGTTCGCCGGCGGACCCCAGCTCGCCACGTTCGCCCTGGTCGCGCTGATCGCCCTCACCCTCGGCCGGTGGCCGGCCCTGGGCAGCCAGGGCAATCAGGTCGCCACCGCGGCCTTCTTCGCCTTCGCGACCTACACCTCCGCCACCACCTACCTCGACCGGGCCGCCCAGCTCGGGCAGATCGTCCTGCTCGTCCTCATCGGCTGCGCCGTGGGCCTCGCGGTGAACGTCACGCTCGTCCCGCCGATGCGCTACCGCAGCGCCGAATACGCCCTGCGCGCCCTGGCCCGTACCCTCGACGACCTGTTCGCCGACATGCACCCGCTGCTGCGGCAGGGCGAGCTGGACGCGGAAGCCACGCAGCGCTGGCGCACCCGCGCGGAACAGACCGGAGAGCTGATCGACCAGGCCAGGGCCGGTCTGCGCACCGCGCGGGAGAGCCTCTACTACAACCCGCGCCGGCTGCTGGGCCGCCACCGCGGCCGGACCGGCTTCGAGGGCTACCGGTCGGTGCTGGCGGCGCTGGAGCGCGCACTGCACCACGTCGCCTCGCTCGTGCGCAGCCTGGACCAGTGGCGGGACGCCGAGGACCGCTACCGCCACCGCGATTTCCTGCGCGCCTACGCGGACTTCCTGGCCTCCCTCTCGACGCTCACCCAGCTCCTGAGCGGGCTGGACGAGGACCTGGTGGCCGCCCAGGCCCGCGCACTGGGCGCCGCGGCCGAGCGGGCCCGGGAATGCCGCGGTGCGCTCGCCGAGCAGGCCGCGCGGGCCGGCCTGCCGCTGGCCGACCCGACCCGCCCCTACGGCGTGCTCGTCATCGAGGCGACCCGTCTGATGCAGGAGTTCTCGTACCTCACCGACGTCATCGGCTCGCTGCCCCGAGTCGCGGGCGAGGGCCCGTCGCGGTGAAGTAGGAGGAGGGGCGCGGCCAGCTCGGGGGCACCCCTACGGCCTCGGGGGAGCAGAGGAAAGGGAGCCCGAGATGGACCACGCCGGAACCCCTGGGGAACCACACGACGCGCCGGACAACCCGCCGCCCGCGGCCGGCCCCCCGAAGCCGCCCCCCGAGCCCGGCGGGGCCCCGCCCCCGACCGGCCGCGGCAGGCCCATGAAGCTCACCGAGATGGCCCGGCGCAAGGCGAAGCAGGCCATGGAGAAACTCAAGCCGCACGAGGGCAAGGGCCACGGAGAACCGCACACCTAGCCAGGGGTCTCTCCGCGCTGACCGCACGCCGACGCGCGTGTCGACCGCCGGCGGACCCCGCCGCGGGCCGGGCCCGGCTCAGGCCCCGGGCAGCAGCGGGTCGTCCGCCACGCGGGCGCCCGGCAGACGGAGGTCGGCGGCGATCAGGGCCGCGTCCACATCGCGGGTACCGGTGGAGATGCACAGCGTGTACGCGAGGTCGTCCATCCGCTGCCGCACCTCCTCGGTGCCGCGGTCCGCGTGCAGCAGCTCCAGCGTCCGGTACTCGTCGGCGATCCCTTGCAGCACTGCGGGGTGGGCCAACAGCATGGTGGTCTCCTTCCGTCGGCCGTCCGGGTCCACGGCTGCTCGTGCCCGTTCGCCGACGGTCCACACCTGTGCCGCCACCCGTCCCGCCGGAGCCTCAGCCCCGCTGGTTGAAGCGGCCGGCCGCCCGCTCGTTGAGCACGCCCAGCACCCTGCGCAACCGGCGGGCGGGCGGCTGCTCCTCCGCCTCGACCCGGTAGCCCTCCGCCGTCCCGGTGCCGCCGTCACGGGGCAGTACCCGGCCCACCGCCGACACCAGCCGGGTGGTGAGCACCGGCGCCACGCCGTGCGCCACGGCGCCCAGTTTGGCCGCCGGGGTGAGCACGATCCGGGGCCGCCGCCGCTGCACCGCGCAGACGATGCGCTCGGCCGCCCGCTCGGCGTTCATCGACAGGACGGGCGCGCCGGCCAGCGCCTGGAACCAGGCGTACTCCCGGCGCCGGTCGCCGCCGAACCGCGCGTGCAGATGCGATCCGGTCCGCATCAGCCCGGGATGCACCCCGGTGACGGTGACCCCGTACGCGGCTTCCTCCGCGTGCAGCCCCTCGGCCAGCGCGGCGACCGCCGACTTGGCGCACGAGTACGGCAGCAGGTGCGGCACCGCCAGCAGGCCGCCGACCGACCCGACGAGCGCCAGCCGGCCGCCCGCCGGACTGCGCCTGAGGTGCGGCAGGGCGGCGAACGCGGTGTTCAGGGCGCCGTGGAAGATGGAGTCCAGGGCGTCCCGGAACCCTTCCACGCCGAGGGCTTCGGCCGGGCCGACCTGGATGATGCCGGCATTGGCGATGACGATGTCCAGCCTGCCGTTGTCCCGCGCGATCTCCGCCAACCGCTCCTGGACCGCGGCGCCGTCGCGCACGTCGCACACCACGCCGCGCACCGCGCCGCCGCCCGGCCGGCCGAGCTTGCCGACCGCCCGGTCGAGTTCGGCCGCGTCCCGTGCCAGCAGGACGACGTCGCAGTCCCGGCGCAGCAGTTGACGGGCCATGAGCAGACCCAGTCCGCGCGAGCCGCCGGTGACCACGGCGGTGAGTCCTTCGATCGAGGGAGCGGCCGGCAACACCCGCATGAGGAGCCCTTTCGTCGAGCCCGTTGCCCGTGAGGACGAGGGCTCCGGCCGCCTGTCCGTGTGGCGTCGAAGAGCCCTCGCTGTGGCGTGCGTGCGGACGCGCGGCGGGACCGGCGCATCGCGGAACGGCCCGTGCGCGTCGCCCCTCCGACGCTACCCGGAGGCGTTGCGGTGCGCATGTGCGCCGGGCGGCGGCCGCGGATCCCGCCGCCCCGTTTCACCGGCCGCGCCCCGGGCACCCGGCTCAGGGACCGGGCGGAGCGGCCGGGCGGCGGCCACCAGCCGTTCGGTTACCGCGGGACGCATCCGGCTTAATCGCGGCGGATCGGGCATGGGCGGCCGGGCGCACCGGGAATTCGTCCTGCGCGCGATTCCGGCGTCCGCCGCACCGCGCCCTGTGCCGACGACCGGCGCGACCGCACGCATGGCAGCGGTCTCCGTACCGCAGCAAGAAAGGAATGACGGCTCATGCAGATTGCTTTCCTGGTAGCGCCCGAGGGTGTGGAGCAGGTCGAGCTGACCGGCCCCTGGCAGGCGGTTCTGGATTCGGGGGACGTGCCCCATCTGGTGTCCACCAAGTCCGGCCGGATCCAGGCGTTCAACCACCTCGACAAGGCCGACACCTTTCCGGTGGACCGGACGGTGGACGCGGTCGACGTGTCGGAGTACGGCGGCCTGGTCCTGCCCGGTGGCGTCGCCAATCCCGATGCGCTGCGGATGGACAAGAACGCGGTCGCCTTCGTGAAGAGCTTCTTCGACCGGGGGCGTCCGGTGGCGGCCATCTGCCACGCAGCCTGGACGCTGGTCGAGGCCGATGTGGTGCGGGGCCGCACCCTGACGTCCTGGCCGAGTCTGCAGACCGATATCCGCAATGCCGGCGGCACCTGGGTGGACGAACAGGTCAAGGTCTGTACGGCGGGCGACAACACGCTGATCACCAGCCGTAAGCCGGCCGACCTCAAGGCGTACTGCGCCACCTTCGTCACGGAATTCGCCCAGGCGGGAAGGGCGGCCTGAGGTGGCGGACCAGAAACAGGAGCAGCGCCGCGCGCATTTCGCGGACGATCCTGCCGCCGGTCCGCTGACCACCGACCAGGGCGTGACCGTCGACCACACCGACGATTCGCTGCAGGCCGGTGAACGCGGCCCGACGCTGATGGAGGACTTCCACTTCCGGGAGAAACTCACCCGCTTCGACCACGAGCGGATCCCGGAGCGGGTGGTGCACGCCCGGGGCGCCGGCGCCTACGGCTACTTCCAGCCGTACGAGTCCTGCGCGGAGTTCACCCGGGCCGCCTTCCTCCAGGACCCGGGCGTGCAGACGCCGGTGTTCGTGCGGTTCTCCACGGTCCAGGGGCCGCGCGGTTCGGCGGACACCGTGCGGGACGTCCGTGGATTCGCCACGAAGTTCTACACCTCGGAAGGCAATTACGACCTGGTCGGCAACAACATGCCGGTCTTCTTCATCCAGGACGGCATCAAGTTCCCGGACTTCGTGCACGCGGTGAAGATGGAGCCGCACAACGAGATTCCCACCGGGGCGTCCGCGCACGACACCCTGTGGGATTTCGTCTCGCTCCAGCCCGAAACCCTCCACATGATGATGTGGCTGATGTCGGACCGGGCCATTCCGCGCAGTTACCGGATGATGCAGGGCTTCGGCGTGCACACCTTCCGCTTCGTGAACGCGCAGGGCAAGGGCACGTTCGTGAAATTCCACTGGAAGCCCAAGCTCGGGGTGCACTCGCTGGTCTGGGACGAGGCCCAGGAAACGATGGGCCGCGACCCGGACTTCAACCGCCGCGACCTCTGGGACATGATCGAGGCCGGGGAATATCCGGAATACGAACTCGGCGTCCAGCTCGTAGCGGAGGAGGACGAGCACTCCTTCGACTTCGACCTCCTCGACGCCACCAAAATCATCCCCGAAGAGCTGGTGCCGGTGCGGCCCATCGGCCGGATGGTGCTCAACCGCAACCCGGACAACTTCTTCGCGGAGACCGAACAGGTCGCCTTCCACACCGCGAACGTCGTGCCCGGCATCGACTTCACCAACGACCCGCTGCTCCAGGCCCGGAACTTCTCGTACCTCGACACCCAGCTCATCCGGCTGGGCGGGCCCAACTTCCCCCAGCTGCCGGTCAACCGGCCGCTCGCGCCGGTCCGCAACAACCAGCGGGACGGCTACCACCAGAGCCGGATCCACCAGGGCACCAGCTACTCGCCGAACTCCCTCGGCGGCGGCTGCCCGGCCCTCGCCGGCGCCGACGAATCCGCCTTCCGGCACCTGACGGAGCGGGTCGACGGGCAGAAGATCCGTAAGCGGAGCCCCAGCTTCACCGATCACTACACCCAGGCGGCGCTGTTCTGGCACAGCATGGCCGACTGGGAACAGCAGCACATCATCGACGCGTTCCGCTTCGAACTGGGCAAGGTCAACGCCAAGCAGGTCCGCGAACGCACCGTCGGCGAGCTGGCGCACATCGACCACACCCTGGCCTCCAAGGTCGCCGAGGGCCTCGGCATTCCCGCCCCGGAGGCCACCGACACCCCGCGGCCCACCCCGTCCCCGGCGCTGAGCTTCGAGAACCTCAAGGGCGACGGCTCCATCCGCAGCCGCCAGATCGCGGTCCTGGTCAGGGACGGCGTGGACGCGCAGCAAGTGGGCGGGCTGAAGCAGGCGTTGGGGGAGCAGGGCGCCTTCGTCGAGGCCCTGGCGCCCCAGGACGGTGAGGTCTCCGGCGCCTCCGGCAGCCTCTCGGCGGACCGGGCGCTGCCGACCGTGGCCTCCGTGCTCTACGACGCGGTGGTGCTGCCCGACGGCGGCCTCGGGGCCGGCGACACCGTGGCCGACGGCGCCGCCCGCCGCTTCGTGCTCGACGCCTACCGGCACGGCAAGGCCATCGGCGCGCTCGGCTCCGGGATCGAGGTGCTGAAGAAGCTGCTGCCCGACCAGGTGCGCACCGCCTCCGGGGGTGCGGAACCGGTGAGCGACCAGGGCGTGGTGACCGCCGCCGCGAACGGTGACGCCTTCGCCCGTGCCTTTGCCGAGGCCACCGCCGCCCACCGGCACCGCAACCGCCCGCCGGCGAGGATCTGAGCCGGCACCGGGAGCTCCGGCCCGGCCCCCCGTCCCGGCGGCCGCCCGGCCGCCGGGACGAGGCCGCGTCAGCCGATCCGTGCCCCGGTCTTCGCCAGGGCCTCGGTCACCGGCTGGTAGAGGCTCACCCCGCCCGCGGCACAGCTGCCGCGGCCGCCGGAGGTCAGCCCGAGCGCGGTGTCCCCCTCGAAGAGCGGACCGCCGCTGTCCCCGGACTCCGCACAGACCGAGGTCTGGATCAGCCCCTCGACGGTCCCCTCCTGGTAGTTGGCCGTCACGTTGACCGCGGTGACCTCCCCGTCGTGCACATGGCTCGTGCTGCCGCTGCGCCGCACCTTCTGGCCCACGATCGGGTCGGCGGCCCGGGCGATGTGCTGCGCCCCGCCGCTGTAGAGGTTCACCTCGCTCGGGTGCGCCATGTCCGCGGCGGTGTACCGCGCGATCCCGAAGTCGTCACCGGGGAAGCTCCCCGCCTCCGACATCGCGATCGGGGGGCCTTGCTGGGTGGCGGACCAGAGCGGCACCGCGTGCGTGCAGTGGCCGGCCGTCAGGAAGTACGGCTGCCCGCCCTTGGTGACGTTGAAGCCGAGCGAACAGCGCGCGTCGGGGCCCCAGATGGCGTCCCCGCCGGCGATCAGCGGCTCGATGGTGTCCGGCGACAGCTGGATCACCGCCCGGTCGCCGAGCGAGCCGGCGACCGCCTTGAGCCGTTCCAGATCCTCCCCCCGGACGGTGCGGTCGGCGGTGACGACCACTTTGTTGATCTTCGGGTCCATGGCCCAGGAGGTCCCGGGGATCGAGGCGTGCTCCTTGAGGGTCGCCCGGGCCGCGTCCAGCGATGCCAGGGAGTGCTTGACGATCCTCGCCTCGGCGCCGGCCGCCCGGGCCTTGCCGGCCGCCTCCTCGGTGGTCACGTTCACCACCAGCTTGTGGTTGTCGGGGTCGTAGTAGGAACCGGCCCCGGCCGCGCCGAGCGAGGAGCTGATGGCCACCGCCCGTTCGGCGGCGGCGATGGCCGACGGGGGGCCGGGGGCCCGGGCGGTGTGCGCCTGGGCGCTCTGCAGGGCGAGCAGGGGAGCGATGGCCAGGGTCACCACACCGACGCCGGCGAGGACGGAACGAGGCGTGGGTACGCGCGGATGCTTCAACACAAAACCTCTCGCTGGGGAGCGGGCCAGCAGCGGGTCTCCGTCATGCGCACGCCTCAAGGGCTACTGGCGCCACAGGCGGGCCGAAGGGCCGGGCGAGGCGCGCGGGGTGTCTACTCTCCCTGCCCGTGCACCACCCCCGGCCGCCCACACTTCTCCAGGAATCACCTGTACGGACGGGTGAACGGACCGCGCCGCGGGGCCGTCACCTCCGTCCTCGCCGCCGTGCTCGTGTTCGGCGCGCTCGTCCTGCCGGACGACCTGATCCGCCTGCCGCCCGGCGCGTTCGTCCGGATCCCGGTGGAGGGGACCGCCGGGGCGGCGCTGCCGCTCCTGCTGCCGCCGAGGCCGCGGCGGACCGTCGCGGTGCTCGCCGGGACGTACCGGTGGCGATCGCTGGGGCCGGCAGCCCGGCCTGCGGCCCGGGCCCAGGACGCCGGTCCGGCGGATGGACGCCTTCCGCGACCGCTTCCTGACCGCCAACGGGCCCCGGTCCGGCTCCGCCCACCAGGCGCGTAAGTGACCCGCGCCCGCCCCCGGAGCGGCCGCCAACCCCCGGCGAAATCAAACCCATTCGCCCCGTTGAGCATTGCTCAGCCGATGCCTATGCTCGGCACGCACCGACGCACATCACGTGGAGTCGGGCCGCACCCCGCCAGGAGCCCGAATGAGCTTCAACCTCGCCATCGCTCTTCGTGAATCCCGCCGGAACCACCCGGACAAACCCCTGTGCCACCACGGCTCGCGGACCACCACCTACGCCGGGGCCGACGAGACCTCCGGCCGGATCGCCGCGACCCTGCGCGCGCTGGGCCTGCGACGCGGTGACGTGGTCGCCGTCCACCTGCCCAACGTGCCGGAGTTCCTGTTCGCCTACTTCGGCATCCTCAAGGCCGGCCTGGTCATGGTCCCGCTCAACCCCCTGCTCAGGACCCCCGAGATCGCCTACCACCTCACCGACTCCGGGGCCCGGCTGCTCCTGACCCACGAGGGCTTCGCCGACGAGGCGGTCAAGGGCGCCGAACTCGCCGGCGGCGTACCGGTGTACGTCGTTCCGGGGCCCGGCAGCGCGCGGCCGATCGCCGGCACCCGGCCCTACGACGAGCTGACCACCGCCGACGACACCGGTGAGATCGCGCCGGCCGACGCCGACGACACCGCCGTCCTGCTCTACACCAGCGGCACCACCGGCCGCCCCAAGGGCGCCGAGCTCACCCACTTCCAGCTCTACATGAACTGCACCGTCACCGGCGAGGTGTTCGGCTGCCGCCCCGACGACGTCGCCCTCGCGGTGCTGCCGCTGTTCCACGTCTTCGGCCTCTCCGGCGTCCTCAACCTGGCCGTGCGGTACGGCGGGACGCTCGCCCTGGTCCCGCGCTTCGAGACCGGTGCGGTCCTCGACGCGCTCGAACGGCACCGCTGCACGATCTTCGCCGGAGTCCCCACCATGTACACGGCCCTCCTCCAGGCCGACACCTCCCACCGGGACCTGTCAGCGCTGCGCGTCGGGGCCTGCGGCGGCGCGCCGATGCCGGGCGAGACCATCCGGGCCTTCGAGGAGAAGTTCCCCGGCGTGGCGGTCCTGGAGGGCTACGGCCTGTCCGAGACGGCCAGCACCGCCACCTTCAACATCAGTGTCGAGCAGCGCAAGGTGCTCTCCATCGGCAAGCCGATCTGGGGCGTGGAGGTGCGGATCGCCGACGACACCGGCGTCGCGCTGCCGCCCGGCCCCGACCACGTGGGCGAGATCCTGATCCGCGGCCACAACGTCATGAAGGGCTACTTCCGGCGTCCCGAGGAGACCGCCGAGGCGCTGCGCGACGGCTGGCTGCACACCGGGGACCTCGGCTACCAGGACGACGACGGCTACTTCTTCGTCGTCGACCGCAAGAAGGACCTGATCATCCGCGGCGGCTACAACGTCTACCCGCGCGAGGTCGAAGAGGTCCTCTACGCCCATCCGGGCGTCGCCGAGGCCGCGGTCATCGGCCGCCCCGACGACCGGCTCGGCGAGGAGGTCGTCGCCGTCGTCGCGCTGCGCCGCGGCACCCACACCACGCCCGAGGAACTCACCGCCCACTGCCGGCAACAGCTTGCCGCGTACAAGTACCCCCGGGAGATCCGGCTCGTCGACGCGCTGCCCAAGGGGCCCACCGGCAAGATCCTCAAGAAGGAGTTGCGCGCCCGGTGACGTGACCACCAGCGCCAGCGTCTCCCTGTCCATGCCTTTGGCATATGCCAATGACGCATGCCGTCATGCATATACAGAAAAGCGGACATAGTATCAAAAAGCGTCTAGGTTGATCCCGCAGGCGGTTGGTGTCCGTCCGGTCACGGGAGGAGGCGGTTCGCCTTGAGCCGCATACACCGCCTGATGACCGCGTATGTCATCTGCGTGATCCCGCCCACCGTGGTCTACCTGACGGTGCCTGCCGCACACACCGTCACCTGGGCCGCCATCGTCCTCGGCAGCGTCTGGGCCATCATCGCCGGGATCCGCATGCACCGGCCGGCCCACGCCTGGCCCTGGCTGGTGCTCGCCGCCGCGAACGTGGCCTTCGGCGCCGGTGACACCACGTACAACGTGCTCAACACCTTTCTGCACCAGGACAACCCGTTCCCCTCCCTCGCCGACGTCTTCTACCTGGCGACCTACCCCCTGTTCGCCGGCGGGCTGCTGGGCTTCATCCGCTACCGCCGGACCGGCCGCGACGTGGCGAGCCTGCTGGACGCGATGATCCTCACCTCCGGCCTGGCCCTGCTCTCCTGGGACTACCTGATCAACCCGTACACCACGGCTCCCGACATGACGTGGGTGCAGCGGACCATCTCGATCGCCTATCCCCTCGGCGACGTGCTGATGCTGGCGATGCTGGCCCGGCTGCTGACACCCGGCTCCGCGCGGACCCGGGCCGTCCAGTTCCTCACCCTCGGCACCTTCGGCATCCTCTTCTCCGACGTCCTGTACGGGCTCCTCCAGCTCAAAGGGGTCTGGCAGGTGGGCACGCCGATAGACCTGGGCTGGGTGGTCTTCTTCACCGCCTGGGGGCTGGCCGCACTGCACCCGTCGATGGTGGAACTGACCGAGCGCATGCCCGTACGCCAGGCGGGCATCCACCCCCGGCGGCTCGTCGTGCTCGCGCTGGCGTCGCTCATCGCGCCGGTGCTGCTCGTCCAGGAGGCCGTCCGTGGCGACCTGCACGACGTGCCCGTGATCGCGGTGTTCTCGGCCGTGCTCTTCCTGCTCGTGTTCGCCCGGTTGTCGGGACTGGTCGTGGTGCACCTGATGGCCGTGACCCGGGAACGCGGCCTGCGGGTGGCGGCCGCCGCGCTGGTGTCCACGTCCGGCGTCGAGGAGATCGCCCACTCGATCCGCCGGGCGGCCGGACCGCTCTTCGGCCCCGGGGTGGGCCACGAGGTCGCCCTGCTGACCCTCGGCCCCGGTGAGACGCGGCTGCACACCGTGCCCACCGCCACCCGGCCGCACACCTGGACCGTCGACTGGCAGGACGAGTCGGCCGACGCCTGGCGCCCCCGGCTCCTGGCCCGCGAGACACAGATCGTGCGCGTCGCCGACCTCGGCACGCAGGCCGCCGCGGAACTCGCCCCCCTGCCCAGCGCCCTGCTCTGCCCCCTGGCCGTCAGCAACGGCCCCGCCGGGGACTCCCTGATCGGCGCCCTGATCGTCGCCGGCACCGAGAAGAGCCTGGCCGAACGGTGGGGCTCCTTCGAGACCCTCGCCGCGCAGGCGGCCCTGGCGATGGAACGCGTCGCGCTCGGCCAGGAGATCAACCGGCGCAACAGCGAGGCGTACTTCCGCACCCTGGTGCACAACACCTCGGACGTCATCCTCATCCTCGACGACGACAACGCCATCCGCTATGCCAGCCCGTCCGCGGAGGGCATGTTCGGCCGCACCCCGCTCAACGGAGTGCGCCTCACCGAGCTCATGGCCGAGCAGGACGGTGAACGCGCCCTGCGCGCCCTGGCCCGGATGCGCGAGGACGACTGTCAGGACAGCCGCGACGACTGGCAGGTCCTGCGCCGCGGCGGCGCACGCATCGACGTCGAGGCCCGGTGCAGCAACCTGCGGCACGACCAGACCGTCCACGGCCTGGTCCTGACCCTCCGGGACGTGACCGAGCAGCGCAAACTCGAACGCGAACTCACCCACCGCGCCTTCCACGACGCGCTCACCGGCCTGCCCAACCGGCTGCTCCTCCTGGAGCGGATCGAGCGCGCCCTGCTGCGCGGCCGCCGCGACGGCACCGTCCCCTGCGTCCTCTTCATCGACCTCGACGACTTCAAGGTCGTCAACGACACCAGCGGCCACTCCGTCGGCGACGAACTGCTGATCGCGGTGGCGCGACGGCTGACCGGAACGCTGCGGGCCAGCGACACCGCGGCACGCCTGGGCGGCGACGAGTTCGGGGTGCTCATGGAAGGCGTGCGCGAGCCCGCCGACGCCGAAGCGCTCGGCGAACAGGTCGTACAGAACCTCAACCAGCCCTTCCGGCTCTCCGCGCAGATGGTCAGCACCTCCGCCAGCGTGGGCATCGCCACCGCCCGGGACAGTGCCGACGCCGAGGAACTGCTCGGCCACGCCGACCTGGCCCTGTACGCGGCGAAAACGGCCGGCAAGCGGCAGTGGCGCCGGTACCAGGCGGGGCTGCACACCGGCATGCTCGAACGGCACGAACTCCGGTCCCGGCTGGAGGGCGCGCTGGACGCGGAGGCGTTCGACGTCCGTTACCAGCCCATCGTGGAGATCGAAACCGGCGCGCTCGCCGGCTTCGAGGCGCTGGCCCGCTGGCCGCACGCCCGGCGCGGCGCGGTGACGCCCCATCAGTTCATCGCGCTCGCCGAGGAGACCGGGCACATCATGCCGCTCGGCGCCTGGGTGCTCCAGCAGGCCACCGCCAACCTCGCCCGCTGGCAGCGCGAGCTGCCCCGGCCGGACCCGCTGCACATCAACGTGAACGTCTCCGCCCGGCAGTTCCGCGACCCCGGCTTCCTCGACGAGGTCCGTGCCGTCCTCGGCGCCACCGGAGTGGCCCACGGCTCCCTCGTACTGGAGCTGACCGAGACCGTCCTGATGCACTCCGACGAGCAGATCCGCGCGGTGATGGGGGCGCTCAAGGATCTCGGCGTGCGCATGGCGATCGACGACTTCGGCACCGGCTTCTCGTCGCTCAGCTATCTCCGGGAATTCCCCATCGACCTGCTGAAGGTCGACAAATCGTTCATCGACGACATCGGTGTCGACACCCAACAAGTCGCCCTGGTCGAGGGTATTGTGCGCATCGCCGACACCCTGGGTCTGCAGGTCATCGCCGAAGGCATCGAAGAGGACGTGCAACGGGACCGGCTCCTGGCCATGGGGTGCCGGTACGGGCAGGGCTATCTGTTCGCCCGCCCGATGACGGTGGACCAGGCGGAACAGCTGCTGCGGAGCACGGTCGAGAGCCGGGCCCCGTCCCTGGCCGGCAGCGCGGCGACCAGCCCGGTATCCCGCCGGACCACCGCACCCTCAGACCCACAGCGCACCGGTACCCGCCGGTCCGGGGCGGAGGAGGAACACGTGCACAAGGCACTGAGGACAACCGGCGGAGCACGACGCGATCCGCGGTGGGGCGAGCTCGACCGCCTGCGGCAGACCAACCCCATGTGCGACGCGGTCATCGACGAGGTGGACGGCCGGCACCTGCGCAGCGGCGACCACTGGCTCATCGACTTCGCCTCCTGCAACTACCTGGGCTTCGACCTCGACCCCGAGATCATGGCCGCCATCGAACCGCAGGTCCGGCGCTGGGGCACCCACCCCAGCTGGTCACGGCTGATCGGCAACCCCCGGCTCTACCCCGACATCGAGGAGCGGCTCACCGCGCTGCTCCACGCCCCGGACAGCCTGCTGCTCCCGACCATCACCCTCATCCACGCCTCCGTGATACCGGTACTGGGCGGCGAGGGACACATCTTCGTCGAGGCCCGCGCGCACCGCACGGTCTACGACGGGTGCCTGGTGGCCCGGGGCCAGGGCGCCACGGTGCAGCGCTTCCACGCCGACCGGCCGGACGAACTGGAGGTCCTGCTGCGCTCGGCGCCGCGCGGAGCCTCCCGCCTGGTGTGCCTGGACGGCGTCGACAGCATGACCGGAAACCTCCCCGACCTGCCCCTGCTCGCGGGCATCTGCCGGCAGCGGGACGCCCTGCTCTACATCGACGACGCGCACGGGTTCGGCGTCATCGGCGAGCGCGGCACCGACGAGACCTCCCCGTACGGCAGCCGGGGCAACTGCATCGTGCGGCACCTCGACGAGACCTACGACGGCATCGTCCTGGTCGGCGGCTTCTCCAAGGCGTACTCCTCGCTGCTGGCGTTCCTGGCCCTGCCGACGTGGCTGAAGAACCACCTCAAGGTCGCCGCCGCGCCGTACCTGTACTCCGGGCCGTCCCCCACGGCGTCGCTGGCCACCGCACTCGCCGGCCTCGACGTCAACGACCGGCGCGGGGACACCGTCCGCGCCGCCCTGCACCGCAAGACCGCCCGCATCCTGGACCACCTCTACCTGCTGGGCATCGAGACCCCCAACGAAAGCGGACTGCCCATCATCGAGCTCCCGCTCGCCCGCGACTCCGACCTGGACGACGTCGGCCGGTTCATGTGGGACCGCGGCATCTACGTGACGCTGGCGGCGTACCCCCTCGTCCCGCGCAACCGGGTGGGCATCCGCATCCAGGTCACCGCCGCGAACACCGACGACGACATCGGCCGGCTCAACGAGACGATCTCCGCCCTGGCCGAGCGGTTCGCACTCCGGCAGAGGACCTGAATGCGCGTCATGGAGGATGCGGGCCGGGCCCGCCGGGTACGGCTGCTCACCCCGCTCGCCCACCGCGACTTCCGGGTCCTGTGGATCGGGATGAGCATCTCACTGGTGGGCGACGGGGTACTGCTCGTCGCCCTGGCCTGGCAGGTCTACACACTGTCCGGCTCGCCCGGCGCGATGTCCGCGGTCGGCGTGGCACGGGCCGTCCCGCAGGTCGCCCTGGTGCTGCTCGGCGGCGTGGTCAGCGACCGCTTCGACCGCCGGCGCACCATGCTGATCAGTGACCTCGTCCGCTTCGTCTGCCTGCTCACACTGGCCGTCCTGGCCCTCGGCGACGCCCTGGAGCTGTGGCAGCTGATCGTCGTGGTCATGGTGTACGGCGGCGCCGCCGGCTTCTTCCCCCCGGCGTACGACGCCGTCGTGCCGACCCTCGTCCTGAAGTCCGAACTCGTCCAGGCCAACGCCCTCGACCAGTTCGTCCGCCCGGCCGCCGTCCAGATCGGCGGTACCGCGCTGGGCGGCATCCTGGTCGCCGGCATCGGCACCGGCGGGGCGTTCGCGTTCGACGCGCTCACCTTCGCCGTGTCCGTCGGCTGTCTGCTGTGCATCCGCCCCAAGCCGCCACCGGCCGGCGCCCGCGGCTCGCTCTGGGCCGACCTGCTCAGCGGACTGGCGTACGTCCGGGCCAACAGCTGGCTCTGGGCCACCTTCGTCTCCGCCACCTTCGCCTACCTGCTCTTCCTCGGCCCGGCCGAGGTGCTGCTGCCCTACCTGGTCAAGAACGGGCTGCACGGCTCCGCCGCGGACCTGGGCGTGGTGCTCACCAGCGGCGGACTGGCGTCCGTGCTGGTCGCCCTGGCCGTCGGCCAGACCGGGGTACCGAGCAGGTTCATCACCTTCGTGTACGTCTCCTGGACGCTGGCCACGCTCGCCGTCGCCGGGTACGGCCTGGCCACCCACTCCTGGCAGCTGGCGGTCGCCTGCGCCGCCGTCAACGGCTTCGAGACCGCCGGCCTGGTCGCCTGGGCCACCGCGAAGCAGCGGCTCGTACCCGGCGCCCTGCTCGGCCGGGTCTCCAGCGTCGAATGGTTCGTGTCGATCTCCCTGCTGCCGCTGTCCTACGCCCTGGCCGCGCCGGTCGCGGCCGCCGCCGGCGTCCGGGCGACCCTCATCGGCGCCGGCGTCCTCGGAGCCGTCGTCACCTTGGTCTTCCTCTACGTACCGGGCGTACGCTCGGTGGACCGGGGCAGTGCGCCCCGCACCGCGAAAGAGGGCACATGAAGGAGCCCGCCGAACACCCGCCGGGTCCGGTCCGCAACGACGACGCCGACTGGGACCACTGGCCGGTCCAGGACTACCTCGCGGAGAACTACCGCGAGATCCACCCCTGCGACGCGGCCGTCATCCGGCACCACTCCGCCTTCTACCGCCGGTTCGCGCCGGGCAGCATCGCCCGCTCCCTGGAATTCGGCGCGGGCCCCAACCTCTACCCGCTGATGCTGGCCGGCGCCGCCAGCCGGCAGGTGGACGCGGTCGAGCGCAGCGCGGCCAACGTCGCCTACCTGACCGGCCAGCTCCGCCACGGCCCCGACGAGAGCTGGCAGGCCTTCTACGCCTTCTGCCGCGAACTGGACCCCGCACTGCCCCCGACCGCCACCGAGGCCCTGGCCCGCGTCCGCGTACTGCACGACGACGTCCGGACCCTGCCGGCCGGCACCTACGAACTGGCGTCGATGAACTTCGTGGCCGAGAGCATCACCGAGGACTTCGAGGAATTCGCGCAGCTCTGCCACACCTACCTCGCCACGGTGCGCCCGGGCGGCCACCTCGTCGCCTCCTTCATGGAGAACATGCCGACCTACCGCATCGGCACCGCCCCCGAATGGCCCGGCTGCCCGGTCGACGCCACCGTCCTCCGCGAGGTCTTCGGCCCCCGCACCGACGAACTCGTCCTCACGCACGTGGACCCCGACCCGACCCGCCCCGACTACGGCGACACCGGCATGGTGCTGCTCCGCGCCCGCACCCTCGCGAAGCACGGAAAAGCGGAGGCGGGCATGCGGAACGACCGGGCATAATCGGTCAACTGTCCTGTTCCCGGCCCCTGGAGCCCGCCACGTCCGCCGAACCGCCCGAGCCGTATTCCCCGCCGCGCCCGCTGACCTGGGCCGAACTCGACCCGCAGCGCCACCCGTTCACCTTCGACGCGGCCGAAGAGGCCACCGTCACCGCCCTGATCAAGGAGTACGTCCCGCCCGTGCTGTCCGGGATGGACGGGTGGTGGCAGGGCGAGCGCTGGTGCGAGCGCCATATCCACCGGATCTTCCTGGAGCGCTACGGACTCTGGGCCCGGGAGTGGAACTGGACCGTCGGCCCGGCCGGGGGAGTGGTCGGCAGCTGGTGCTGCGGCCCCGTCTCGGTGACCACCCCCGACGAGACCGCCGCCCGGGCCGTCGCCGCCCTCCAGGAGTGGCGAGCCTGGCTGGCGGAACTCGCCGCCCGCTTCGAGCAGTTGGCGCCGCCCCCGGGTGCGACCCCGGAGGAGCGCAGCTGGCACCTGGAGCGGGCGGCGGTGCGGCTGGTGACCCGGGTACTGGACCGCACCGGCGCGGAGAGCGGCTGGTACGGCCAGTGCGCGCTCGCGCTGGAGTGGTTCCTGACCTCGACCGGGATGGACCAGGCGGCCGCGGGTGCGGCGGTGGAGACCGCCATCGGCGGGCGGTTCAGGAGCTGGGCAGCGCCCGGCCCGTCGCTGATCGATGCGGTCGGCGAGGACCTGGCCGTCGGACTGACCGGCCGGCCGCCCTACCGCGACCACCGGGAACACGCCCACCTGGAGGACTTCCATGACCGCCGGCACTCCCGCCACTGACGCGCAGCCGCCCACCGCGGCCACCGACGCGACCGCCGCCTGGCACCGGGCCAGGGCACGGGTCGACTGGGCGCACACCGGCGCGTACGAGGCCACCGGCCCGGTCGTGCCGGCCACGGACGGCTTCACCGCCTGGTGCGAAGGCCCGGTCCGCCGCCGCGACCCGGTCCGCGCCGGGCGGCTGCGGTCCGCCCACGCGCTGGTCCGCGCGGACGCGGCGCGCCGCGCCCCGCTCACCTTCGGCCTGCTGGCCGGCTGGCAGCGCCTGGTCCTCGGCACCCCCGACGCACCGTTCCGGACCGGCGCCGCCTACGCGAAGCACGGCCGCGAACGCTACCCGCTGACCCCGCACACCCGCGCGGACTTCGCCCGCTGCCTGCGCGAGGGCGACGAGGCGGGCGTCCCGCTGCCCGCCCGCGCCGCCCGGACCTTCCTCGACGTGGCCTTCCATCACCCCTTCCCGGACGGGAACGGCCGGGCCGCGCTGCTCGCCCTCACCTTCGTCCTGGCCCGCGAAGGCGTCGTCCTCGACGAGGTGGGTCCCCTCCAGACCACCCGCTACGCCGACGACCCCGACGGCGCCGCCGACCTCGCCGTACTGGTGGGGATCCTGGTCCGGGCGACCGAGCGCCGCGCGGCCCGCCCCCGCATCCGGCCGGACAGCCACCGCGTCCCCACGAAGACCGCCGCCGTGAGCACCAGATAACCCAGCTCCAGGACCGCGGCATGCGCCGGGGCGACGCTCGCCGACCAGCCCGCCGCGCGCTCCCGCCCCTCGAACACCACCCGGTTGACGCTCAGGAACGCCAGATGCGTACCGATCGCCACCCACAGCGGCGCGCGGCCGGGAACGGTCCGGGCGGCCACCAGCGTCAGCCCGAACACCGTGAGCAGCACCAGATACGCCCACGGGTCCTGGCCGGCCGGCGTCGGGCCCACCGCCGGCGGATGCCCGCCCACCACCCGGGCCGTACCGGCCTGCACCACCGTGGACGCGGCCGGCACCAGCAGGAAGACCACCGTCGTCCCCAGCGCCGACACCACCCCGCCGAACCGGTCCCGCAACGCCGCCCAGGCCTGCCCGCGCAGCGTCGTCTCCTCCGGCAGGGCCTCCAGCAGCACCGCCACCAGCGCATTGCCCGTCAGGAACGCCCCCAGCGCCGCCGGGTCGAGCCCGGACCACCGCACCCACCCGGCCGCCGTGCCCGCCCCGAGCACCAGGCCGGCACACGACACCGTGACGGCCAGCCCGCCCAGGAAGGCCCGCACCGCCGCGGCCGGCGGCCCGGCCCCCAGCCGGCGGCACCCCGCCCACCGCCCGGCCGACCGCAACGCCCGTACGCCGCCCACCGCCAGCACGCTCACCAGCACCGCGGGCAGCAACTGCCGCGCCCAGCCGTCCGCGCCGAGCGACCGCGCCAGCCGTTCCCCCAGCGCATTGCCCGCCCCCAGCGCGGCCGCCATCACCGCACCGCCCAGCAGCGCCCGCCCCCACGCGCCCCACCCCGACACCGCCGGGCGTGCCCCCGCGGTCCCACTTCCGCTGCTCTTCGTCTCCACCGAAGTACCGGCCATCGCCCTCGCGCTCCCTTCCTGCCCGGCGGGTGTCCCGGGACGTACGGATGCCCGCGTCCCCGGCGGTGAAGCGGCACCCGGGCGGGCATCCCTCGCACGCCCGGGGAAACCCTTCTGCGGGACGACCCGGCGCCGGCGGGAGCTACATCCCTCGGCGGTCACCCGTGGTGCGGCGGTCGTAAGCCGTCCGCAGGAGCCCTCACAAGGGGGCGGCGGCCGGGGCGGGTGGCGGCGGCTCAGGCGACCTTGGCGCAGATCATCGTCCGGCCGTCGTAGACGTTCCAGGAGTAGCGGTAGTGGCCGGGATCGGCGGGGCACGCGTCGGTGCCCGCCGAGGCCGACAGGACCGCGGTGATCTGCATGATGTAGTTGAACGCCCGGGGCACCTTGTCGGCGTTGCAGTTCCACAGGGTCAGGAGGTTGGCGCCGCCGGGCCGGTTGCCGCTGGCCTTGGCGAGGAAGCACTGGCCGTTGCGGAACTGCCGCTCCACACACAGGTTGACCGTGGAGTAGTCCTCGGCGGAGTGCCACCAGCCGCCGCGCCCGCCGCCGGACGGGCAGCTCCCGGAGCTGGTGACGCGGGCCACCCGCAGATACGCGTTGGCCGCACCGCAGTCGACCCGCGACGGCACCGTACGGCTCCAACTCCCGTAGCCGTCCTGATAGGCGTCCAGGCAGTCACCGGCCCGCACGGCCGCGAAGGCCTGGTCGACAGGACCGGGCGTGCGGGTCGTGGCGACGGCTGTGGGCACGCCTCCGCTCCCGCCGCTGGTGGAGGTCCCGCCGGACGTCCCGCTCGACGAACTTCCCGAAGAGCTCCCCGACGAACTCCCCGAGGAACTGCTCGACGAGCCGCTCGACGTCCCGCTCGTCAGCCCGGATCCGAGTGAGCTCCCGCCGCTGGTGTACGTCCCGCTCGACGAGCTCCCCGAGGCGCTGCTGGACGCACCGGACGACGAACCGGCGGTGTCGGCGGCCTTCCACGGCTGCCAGACGAACACCGTGAACGCGATGAGGACGAGCACCAGCCAGCCGCACCCGCCGGACGAGGAACTGCTGCCCGAGGAGCTGCCGCCGGAGGGGGTCGCCGGCTTCGGCGCGGGCTTCGGCGCGGGCTTCGGCGTCGCCTTCGCCGCCGGTTTCGCCGCCGGTTTCGCGGCCGGCTTGGGCGCCGGCTTGGGCGTCGGTGTCGAGGCGGGCTTGGGCTTCGCCTGTACGGGCTTGGGCTTGGGTTGGGGCGTCGGCCTGGGCTTCTGCTGTGCCGGTTTCGGCGTGGGCGTGGGCTTGGGCTTCGGCTTCGGTGCGGACTTCGGCGTGCCGGCGCGCTCCCGCTCCCGCTGCTCGGTGTAGACGCGGGTGGGCCCGGGCGGCGGCACCTCGCGCGTCCGTGCGTCGAGGGTGCGGTCCTCCGCACCGCCGTCCGCACGCAGGGCGCGCCCCTGCGCCTCGTACTCCTGGATCAGCGCGGTCCACCGCGGCGGCAGCCAGCGTTCGGCGCGGCGCGAGGTCGGTACCCGTTCCAGCCCTTCCTGGAACTCCCGCAGGACGTCGGCGGGCCGCGGACGCTCGTCCGGATCGATGGCCAGACACGGGCGGATCAGCGAGCCCAGTTCCTTGGGCAGCCCGGTGAGATCGAGGTCGCCGCGCTGGACGACGGCCAGCAGCCGGATCATGTCGCCGGTCTCCGGGTACGGCGGGCGGCCGACGGCGAGATGGAAGAGGGTGGCGCCGAGCGAGTAGACGTCACTGGCCGCGGTGGAGGGCTCGGCGCGCGCCTGCTCGGGCGAGGTGAAGGCGATGGTGCCCAGGGTCAGCGAGGTGCGGGTGAGGTCGTAGGCGTGTGAGATGCCGAAGTCGATGAGGCGGGGTCCGGACAGCGGCAGCAGGATGTTCTGCGGTTTGACGTCCCGGTGCACGATCCCCTCGTCGTGCAGGGTGACCAGGGCCTGTGCCGTTCCCGCGGCGATCCAGCGCACGGCCGTACCGGGCAGCCGCCCCGCGGTGCGGACGAGTTCGGACAGCGAGGGCGCAGGGATGTACTCGATCGCCATCCACGGCTGCTCGGCGTCCGGGTCGGCGTCGAGCACCCGCGCCGTATGGGGGCTCTCGATCCGCCGGGCCAGCGCCACCTCGCGGGCGAACCGCCGTCGGTCGGTGTCGCTGACCGCGCCCTCGGCGAGCAGCGTCTTGACGGCGACCAGCGATCCGTCGGCCGTGGACCGCCCCAGATAGATCCGCCCCATGCCGCCCGCACCGAGCCGCCCCAGCAGCCGGTAGGCACCGAGCCGCTGTGGGTCGTCGCCGAGCGGCCTGATTCCGATACCGGTCATGCCGTGCCCCCTGGTCCCCCTGCCATAGCACCGGTCAAACACTGCCATGCCGAGGGGAGTTGAGGAAGCCGAAACCGCCTGCCCACCTTGACCTCAAGTCGAGTTGAGGTTCTACGGTGGGTGCGTTGTTGATCACGAAGGGGTGCAGGAACCCGGAGAAGGGACTCAGGAACCATGGACGGCAAGGGCACCGTGACACTCAAGGACTACCCGGAGGAGGAACTGGCCGCCCAGCCCATCGGCGCATGGACCGGAGAGGCCTACCGCCGGGTGGTCGGCGGCCTGCGCGCGCAGCTGGCGGTGGAGGACCTCACACAGCCGCACTGGTGGACGCTCAACCACGCGGCCGGGGCCCCCGGTACCTGGACCCGCGCCGCGCTGACCGAGCGGCTGCGACCGTACGACGACCTCGGCACCGACTTCGACGCCGTGTACGACGACCTGACCGCCCGGGGGTGGCTGACCGAGGACGCCGACGGCATGACGCTGACCGAGGCGGGCGAGGCCGGACGGCAGCGCGCACACGAGCGCAACCTGCGGGTCCATCGGCGGACGCATGAGGGCATCGACACCGCCGACTTCGTGACCACCATCAACGTCCTGCGCCGCATGGTCGCCAATCTGGGCGGCAACGGAGATCTCCCCTGATCGTTGTGCTCTCCGGCGCCGCCGACCGCCCACCGCCCACGGCCCACCGCAGGAGGGCGGTGCGCGGCCGGCGCCGCCGACGCCCCTGATTCCCGGCGCGAGGAGACAGTCCGATGGCCCCTGCCCCGCACGACGGCGGTTCCGGTTCGCCCGCACGGATGACCCGTTTCGACGACCTCTACGACCAGCCGGACCCGCGCGCGTACTTCCGGGTGCTGGGCGCGCTGGACTACCGGACACCGCAGCACGCCCAGGGCGTCTTCCGCCGTCTCCTGAGCGCCGCCGTCGCCGCCGCCCCGGAGGACCGCGCCGCCGGCCGGCGGCCCGCGACCGTCCTGGACCTCTGCTGCTCGTACGGCATCAACGCCGCCCTGCTCAACCACGACGTGACCCTGGCGGAGCTCGCGGCCCACTACACCTCGGCCGCGGCCGCCGGCCTGAGCACCGCCGAACTCATCGAGCAGGACCGGCAGTTCTACGCCGCGCGCCGCCGCCCCGACGCGGTGCCCGTCGTCGGCATCGACATCGCCGCACCGGCCATCGGGTACGGCCGCGCGGTCGGCCTGCTGGACGACGCGTTCGCCGAGAACCTCGAAACCACCGAACCGAGCCCCGCGCTGCGCCGGGCCCTCGGCGGCCTGCGGCTGATCACGGTGACCGGCGGCGCGAGCTTCCTGTCCGCCCGTACCTTCCACTCGCTGCTGGCGAAGGACGCGGCGCGGGAGGGCGGCCGGGACCTGCCGTGGGTGGCGGCCTTCGTCCTCCGCACCGGCTCCTACCGGCCGATCGCCGACGGCCTGGCCCGGCTCGGGCTGACCACCGAGAAGGACGGCACCCGGACCTATCCGCAACGCCGGTTCACCGACGCCGACGAGCAGAGGTACGCCGTCGCCGCGGTGACGGCGGCCGGTGACGATCCGTCGGGCAAGGAAGCCCTCGGCCACTTCCACACGGCCCTGTACGTCTCCCGGCCCGCCGCCCAGGCGGCCGCCCGGCCGCTGAGCACCCTGCTGCCCACCCCGTGACCGTACATCTCATGAATCAGTGGCCCCCCACGGCCCGCGCTTCATGTTCAACCCATTGACCCCGTGCCGGTGCCTCGCTTAACTGCCGTACGCCATCAGCGCGTTGAGTCGCCACGCCGGTGCATGTCGGCGGCGTGCCCACGCAGTGAGGAGTCGCCGGTGTCCGGTTCCGGATCGATCAGCCGTCGTCACATCTTCAAGGCATCCGCCGGGGCCGCGGTCCTCGTGGGGACCGGCGCGGGCCGCACTCTCCCGTCGTCCGCCGCCGCGGCACCCCGTACCGTGGCACGGCCGCCCCGCGACCCGAAGACCGAACGCCAAGTGCGGGCACTGCTGGCCAAGATGACGGTCGAGGAGAAGTTCGGCCAGCTCCAGCAGCTGACCTGGCACGCCGACACCGGCCCGGGCGACGGCCAGAACAAGGAGTGCGCCGAACTCGCCGCCAAGGGCCTGCTGGGCTCGGTGCTCAACCTCACCGGCGCCAAGAAGTGCAACGACCTCCAGCGCGCGGCCGTGGAGAAGTCACGGCTGGGCATCCCGCTGATCTTCGGCCAGGACGTCATCCACGGCTACCTCACCACCTTCCCGATACCCCTCGCCCAGGGCAGCAGCTTCGACCCCGGCGTGGTCACCGCCGACGCCGAGACCAGCGCCCGCGAGGCCGCCTCGCAGGGCATCCACTGGACGTTCGCGCCCATGGCGGACGTCAGCCGGGAGCCGCGCTGGGGACGGGTGGCCGAGGGCAGCGGCGAGGACCCGTACCTGACCGCGAAGCTGACCGCCGCCAAGGTCCGCGGCTACCAGGGCACGGACTACGCCGCCGGGGACCGGCTCGCCGCCTGCGCCAAGCACTTCGTCGGCTACGGCTTCCCCGAGGGCGGCCGCGACTACAACACCGCCGACCTCTCCGAGCGGCGGCTGCGCGACGTCTGCCTGCCGCCCTTCAAGGCCGCCGTGGACGCCGGCGTCGCCACCGTCATGGCGTCCTTCAACACCGTGGCCGGCGTCCCCGCACACGCCAACCGGCACACACTGACCGACATCCTGCACGAGGAGTTCGGCTTCGACGGCTTCGTCGTCGGCGACTACACCGGCGTCCAGGAACTCGTCGCGCACGGCATCGCCGCGGACGGCGCCGACGCCGCCCGGCTCGCCCTGGGCGCCGGCGTCGACATGGAGATGGTCTCGACGACGTACGCCGAGCACGGCAAGAAGCTGCTCGCCCAAGGGAGGATCAGCCGCGAGCGGCTGGACGACGCGGTCGCCCGGGTGCTGCGCGTCAAGTTCCGCGCCGGCCTCTTCGACCGGCCCTACGCCGACGAGGCCGCGGAGATCACCGCACCGAGCGCCGCGGCCCGCGCGGCGGCCCGGACCGCGGCCGCCCGCTCCATGGTCCTGCTGCGCAACGAGAAGCACACCCTGCCGCTCTCCACCCGCACCGGCTCGATCGCCGTCATCGGCCCGCTCGGCGACGACACCAAGGAACTGCACGGCACCTGGGCGAGCATCGGCGCCGCCCTGTTCCCCGCGGTGTCCGTCCTGGACGGCATCAAGCAGGCCGCTCCCTCCGCCACCGTGCGCTTCGCCCGCGGATGCGCGGTGGAGGGCGACGACACCGGTGCCTTCGACGAGGCGGTGGCCGCGGCCCGGGCCGCCGACGCCGTGGTCGCCGTGGTGGGGGAGAAGGCCGCACAGAGCGGCGAGGCGGCCGCCCGCAGCGACATCACCCTGCCCGGCGTCCAGGCGCAGCTCGTGGCGAAGCTGGCCGCCACGGGCAAGCCCCTGATCGTCGTGGTCCTCTCGGGCCGTCCGCTCGTCCTCACCGGCGTCGCCGACCGCGCCGACGCGGTCCTCCAGGGCTGGCACCCCGGCATCGAGGGCGGCCACGCCGTCGCCGACCTCCTCTTCGGCAAGGTCAACCCCGGCGGCAAGCTACCGGTCACCTTCCCCCGCTCGGTCGGTCAACTGCCGCTGTACTACGCACACGAGAACACCGGCCGCCCCTTCGACCCGGACAACAAATACACCTCGAAGTACCTCGACCTCCCGCACACCCCGCTCTACCCCTTCGGCCACGGCCTCAGCTACACCACGTTCGCCTGCTCCGGCCTGGAGCTGTCGGCCGAGGTCCTGCCGGCGAGGGGCGTCGCCGACGACGGGGCGACGGTCCGGGCCGCCGTACGGGTCGAGAACACCGGCACCCGCGCCGGCGACGAGGTCGTCCAGCTCTACCTCCGCGACAAGGTCGCCAGCGTCGTCCAGCCGGTCCGCAGACTGGTCGGCTTCTCCCGCGTCCACCTGAGGCCGGGGGAGCGGCGGACGGTCCGATTCACCCTCGGACGCCAGGAACTGGGCTTCCACACCAACGACCCGCGTGGCGAATTCCGCGTCGAACCAGGGGAGTTCGAGCTCTACGCGGGCAACAGCTCCCAGGCCACCCTGAGGACGGGGTTCCTCCTGACGTGACGCCAGGACCGCGGCCGCCGGTGCGCGAGGCACCGGTGGTCCGCGGTGTTTTCCGGCCCGGACGCATGCGCCACCACGGCCGTGGACAGGCTCTTGACGCGGCTCCGGCCGCGCCTCGACACTCAGGGGCAAGAACCCTGGCGAACAGGTGGGAAATCATGGGGCAGGCAGGGCTGGGCATCGCTCGCGCGCACGGCGCGATCCAGCCGCTCCCCCTTCTGACGTCGCGCCGCCACATCGATCTGCTGCGCGTCTGCAGCGCGGCGAGTTCGCTTCCCCGAAGCCGGTAGACCGCCGGGCAACGGCCCGCCGAGCCGGCCGGCAGCCGCCCGGGCTGCGCCTGTCTGTGCAGTGCTGCCCTGCCGCCGCGCGGGTCCTGCACACTTCCGCGCCCCCCGCCACTTCAGAGCACCCCGGATCCCAGGGAGTCGTATGTCCACCCCGTCCCAGACCGTCGTCCCCTCCCTCCGCGGCAGGATCGGCGGTGACGCCCGCAGCGGCCACTACCCCGTGCCGCACCGCTACCGCCTGCATCTGACGCGGTCCTGTCCGCAGTCCCTGAGAATCGCCGTCACGCACGGCTTGCTCGGCCTCGGCGAGACCCTCCCGGTGACGCTGCTGCCGGCCGTCCCCGACGGCCCGGAAGGCGAATACGCCGCCCTGCGCCCCCTGTACGAGGCCAGTTCCCACCAGCACCCCGGACCGGCGGCCGCCCCGGTCCTCAGCGACGGCTGGACCGGCCGCATCGTCAGCGCGCACGCGCCGGACATCCTGCGGGACCTGGCCGGGCGGTTCAGCGGCGAGGGCCCCGGGCTGTACCCGGCCCACGCCCGCGACGACATCGAGGAGGTCGCCCGGCTCTGCGAGCACGAACTCCACGAGGCCGCACAGCGCGCCGGCCGGCTCGGCATTGGCAGTTCCGGCCACCAGGACGCGCTGGAGAGCCTGTTCCGGGCACTGGACGGACTGGAGCGGCGCCTGGCCGGCCGGGACCACGTACGCGACGGGGAACTCACCCTCGCCGACGTCCATGTGTGGGTCTCGCTGGTCCAGCTCGACACCGTCCACCGTTGGCATCTGGACGCCACGGCGGTGCACCGGATCGCCGGGTACCGGCGGCTGTGGGCGTACGCCCGGCGGCTGGCCGCGCTGCCCGCCATCGGCTCCCACCTGGACCTGGACGGCATCGCCCGCCGGCACCACGCGCGCTGCCGGGGGCAGGAGGCCGCCGGGGCGGCGGTGCAGATCGTGGACTGGGCGGCGCACGTTCCCGTGCCCTCTCCCTCGCGTCCGACTCAACCGACGGGTTGACGACGCCGCCCGGACCCCCCACGTACGCTTCCTTCGTCGAAGCGGCCGGTGGCCGGGAAGGAGCGGACGACGGTGCGTCTACTGCTGGGGATCGCCGGTGCGGTCATCGTGCTCGGGGGGTTCTCCTCGGTGCTGCACTCGCTGGTGATCCCCCGGCCGACGCCGTCCGGCCTCGGCCGGATCGTCCAGCGGCTGGTCCACCGGCCGTTCCGGCTGCTGGCCGACCGCCTGCCGAGCGCCGAGGCCAAGGACCGGGTCCTCGCCCCGATGGCACCCCTGGCCATCGTCGTCACCCTGATCACCTGGCTGGGCTGCTTCCTGATCGGGTACGCCCTGCTGGAGGCGGCGGTGAGCCGGCTCGGCGTCAAGGAAGCGCTGACCGAGTCCGGTTCCTCGCTCTTCACGCTCGGTTTCGCCAGCGGTGACCGCGCGACGCTGAACGCCATCGACTTCTGCGCCGCCGTCACGGGCCCGATCGTGATCGGCCTCCAGATCGGCTATCTGCCCGCCCTCTACGGCGCCTACCAACGCCGGGAGACCGAGGTGACGCTGCTGCAGGCGCGCGCCGGAAGCCCGGCCTGGGGACCGGAGATCCTGGCCCGCTACGCGCAGGTGGAGCTGCTGGACAACCTCACCGAGCTGTTCCGCACCTGGGAGCGGTGGAGCGCGGACGTGAGCGAGAGCCACACGACGTACCCCGTCCTGATCCACTTCCGTTCCCCGAAGGTGACCCGCAACTGGCTGATCGCCCTGCTGGCCGTGATGGACGCCGCGGCCCTGCGGCTGTCCTTCAACCCCTCCCAGCCGCAGGCCGAGGTGCGGATGGCGCTGCGCGCCGGCTTCGTCTGCCTGCGCGAGATCGCCACCATCGAGGGCATCGCCTACGACCAGGACCCGCACCCCGACGACGCGTTGCAGCTGAGCTACGAGGACTTCCTTCGGGGCGTCGAGCGGATGGCGGCCCAGGGCTACCCCATGGAGCGCACCCCCGAGGAGGCATGGCCGCACTTCCGCGGCTGGCGGGTCAACTACGAAGCGCTCGCCTACCGCCTGGCCCGCGACATCGAGGCGGTCCCGGCCCCCTGGTCCGGGACCCGCCGCAGGGAAGTGACCATCCGCACCCCGCTCACCCCGGTCGACCGCCGCCCGGTTACCAGTGAGTAAGTTTGGCTGATCATGGCCTCCCGGGGCCGATCATGCGCCCGTACGCTCACCACCACCGCAACCGGATGGGTGTCACCGTGGCACGGCGGTCAGAATTTCCGATGGAGCATCGATGGCGCGATCCCGCCGTACCCACCGCAGGCCCCACGGCCACCGGCACCGAGCGACAACTGCCTTACTCATCACGGCACTTGGCGTCGGTGCCGGCCTCACCACCGCTCCCGCCTCGGCCGCGCCGGCGCCCGCCCACCGACCCGCTGCCACCGCCACCGCGCAGCTCGGCCACCCCTCGTTCCGGCTCGCCGACATCCCCATGAAGGACGGCACCGTCCTCAAGGCCGATGTGTTCACCCCCGCCCCCGGCACCCCCGGCGCCGACCGGAAGGGCCACTACCCCCTCGTCGTACAGCCGGCCAGCTGGGGGCAGAACGACCTGGAGTACGTCGCCCAGGGCAAGCAACTTGCCGCCGCCGGCTACATCGCCGTCACCTACACCGTGCGCGGCTTCTGGCACTCCGGCGGACAGGTCGACGTCGCCGGACCCAAGGACGTCTCCGACATCTCCTCGGTCATCGACTGGGCCCTCGCCCACACCCCGGCCGACCGGCAGCGCATCGGCATGGTCGGGCTCTCCCTGGGCGGCGGAATCACCCTCCTGGGCGCCGCGTTCGACCCCCGGATCAAGGCGGTCGCCGCCATGAGCGGCTGGGGCGACCTCACCAACTCCCTGTACAGCGGCGGCACCCGACACCTCCAGGCCGCCGCCCTCCTCGCCGCCATCCAGGCGCCCACCGGCCGCCGCAGCCCCGAATACGGCCGGATGCTGGCCGATCTCTTCGCCGGCCGGGACATGCCCAAGGTGGTCCGCTGGGCGGACACCAGATCCCCCGCCACCTACGTGAACCGCATCAATGCCCACGGCACGGCCGTCTTCCTCGCCCACGCCTGGGGCGACAGCTTCTTCAACCCCAGCCAGCTGACCGGCTTCTACCAGCGGCTGACCGGCCCCAAGCGGCTCGAACTCCGCCCCGGCGACCACGCCACCCAGGAGCTGACGAGCCTGCTGGGCCTGGACAACCCGACCTGGAAGAGCGCCCGCCACTGGCTCGACCAGCACCTCAAGGGCACCGGCGGCGACCACGGCCCGCGGCAGTCGGTGGACCTGGAGGTCCGGCCGAACGGCAACCACGAGAACTACCCGGACTGGCGCGCCATCAGCTCCCGCACCGCCCACCTCCGCCTGGGCAGCCCGGGCCCGCTGGAGACCGGCGCACTCGGCGGCCCGGCGGCCGCACCCGGCTGGCGGAAGTCCGTCGTCGGCGGCACGGACTCCGGCGCGGACGGCGGCGTCGCCCTCCTCGCCGGGGCGCTCGACCAGGTCGCCGCCCTGCCCCCGACCGTCATCCTCCCACTGCTGCCCCGCAGTTCGGCCGCCGTCTGGCAGTCGGCGCCCTACACCTCGGCCCAACACCTCCGCGGCGCCGCACGGGTGCACACCCAGGTCACCGCCGCCGCACCGGACGGCACCGCGTTCGGCTACCTCTACGACGTCAACGCGCTGGGCGTGGGCAAGCTCATCTCGCACGCCCCGCAGAGCTGGTCCGGCAAGAAGCCGGGCCGCGCCTTCCCGCTCGACCTCTCCCTCTTCACCACCGCCTACGACCTGCCCGCCGGGCACCGGCTGGCGCTGGTCCTGGACACCAAGGACCCGATGTACGCCGGCCGTACGCCACGGGGAAGCAGCGTGTCCTTCGGCTCCACCACGGCCGATCCGGCCGAGCTGACCCTGCCCTTGCGCTGACCGGACCCGCCGCAGTACGGGCAGCACCGGGACGGCGGACGACGGCCCGCGCCGCGTACTGCGGCTGTTGGGGGCAACCCTGATCCGGGCGCGCGTGGTGCGTGGCATCAAGAATTGCAGGGTGCAAGGGTTGCTGCGGGCCGTCACCGGACCGGCCGGCCGTCTGTCTCCCGGGTCCTTTCGGCCTGCCGTCCGGTGACACCGCGCCCCGCCCCGGGGACCGACCGCGGAGCGGCTCCCTCCCGCCGGCCCCGGTCCCCGCCCCGGCCGGCCGCCGCCGCAGTGCTTCCCCCGCGGCGCACCGGCGGACCTCATAGGGCGCAGCGGGCCGAGGCGCCGGACAAGCGCCTCGGCCTCGCCGCGGGCGCCGCCGTAGAGGACGGCGCCACCGCGCTCGGGACCGGCACGGCCAGACGGGCCAGCGCGAACCGGCTGCCGCCCTCCCCGGCGGCCCGGCGCGGGCTGCGGATCCCCTCACGTCCCCGAGACGGGCACAGGGTGGCCCGGGCCCTTTCGGGGCGGCTCGGGCCCTTCGCCTGCGCCTTTACGCGCTACAGACACTGGGTGATCGCCGCCCGGAGGGGACACGTCCATGCCCTACGGGGACGCGCCAAGCCGCTACCCGGCCCGGACACCCACGGACCGGCAGGAGTGAGTGAGGAGGGAGCAAGAGGGAGCCAGGAGGGAGCGATGAAGGAAGGCAGGAGGGAGCCAGGAGGGAGTGCCCCGGGCCCCGCGCCCGCCGTCCGCCGCCCGCCGTCCGATGAAAGCGGCACCCGTCAGGCGTAGGCTGGCCGGAACGCCGCAAGTGCGATGGAGGCGGCGCATGACCGACCCTTACGGATTCCTCAGGACACCGCGGCGGCCCGTCCCGCCGCGACCCGTCGAGGAGCGGCTGAACGACTGGCACGAGGTCTACGCGGGCCAGGCGCTGCTCCCTCTCGTGTCCGAGCAGGCCGGGCGCTGCATGGACTGCGGCATACCGTTCTGCCACAACGGCTGCCCGCTGGGAAACCTCATCCCCGAGTGGAACGCGTACGCCTCGCGCGGCGACTGGCGGGCCGCCGCGGAGCGGCTGCACGCCACGAACAACTTCCCCGAGTTCACCGGGCGGCTGTGCCCGGCGCCCTGCGAGGAAGCCTGCGTACTGGCCCTCAACGCCGATCCGGTGACGATCAAGAACGTCGAGCAGGCCATCGCCGACGAGATCTGGGAGCGCGGTTACGCACCCCCGCACCCGCCGCACCGGCTCAGCGGGAAGACCGTCGCGGTCATCGGCTCCGGCCCCGCCGGGCTGGCCGCGGCACAGCAGCTCACCCGCACCGGCCACACCGTCGTCGTCTACGAACGCGCCGACCGCCTCGGCGGACTGCTGCGGTACGGCATCCCCTCGTTCAAGATGGAGAAGCACCACATCGACCGCCGGATCGAGCAAATGATGGCGGAGGGCACCAAGTTCCGCACCGGCGCCGACGTCGGGGGCGCGCTGGACGCCCGTGAACTCCGGAGGCGGCACGATGCGGTCATCATCGCCGTCGGCGCCGGTGAGCGGCGGGAACTCCCGGTGCCCGGCCGCGAGTTGGCCGGTATCCACCAGGCCATGGACTATCTGACCTTCGCCAACCGCGTGGTGGAGGGCGACTACGCCACACCGCCGGTCACCGCCGAGGGCCGACACGTGGTGATCGTCGGCGGCGGGGACACCGGCTCGGACTGCCTGGGCACCGCACTGCGCCAGGGCGCGTCGACCGTGGTGCAGCTGGACATCAACCCGGAGCCGGGCCGCGAACGGACGGAGGCTCACCCCTGGCCGACGTACCCGAAGGTCTACCGGATCTCGCACGCCCATGAGGAGGCCCGGGGCCGGGAGGGCACCGATCCGCGGCTGTTCTCCTCCGCGACCCTGGCCTTCGAGGCGGACCCGGCGGGCCGGGTGTGTGCGCTGCACCTCACCGAGGTCGAACCACAGGCCCGCCGACCGCTGCCGGGCAGCGAACGGGTACTGCCGGCGGAACTGGTCCTGCTCGCCCTCGGCTTCTCCGGCCCGGAACGGGACAGCGGCCTGCGGACGCAGTACGGGCTCGCGCTCGACGACCGCGGCAACTTCGCCCGGGACGGCGCCTTCGCCGCCGAGGGCGCCGAGGGCGCCGACGGCGTGTTCGTCGCGGGCGACGCGGGACGCGGACAGTCCCTCGTCGTCTGGGCCATCGCGGAGGGCCGAGCGGCCGCGGCCGCCACGGACCGCTACCTGACCGGCACCACGACACTGCCCGCCCCGGTCACGGCACATGACCGGCCCCTCGTCGCTTGACGTTCCGCTGCGCTTGGCTTTCCTCCCACGTACCTGGCCGTCCCGCCGCGGTTGTTGTTCGCCGTTGAACGCTTTGCGGCGCCCCGCACGTAGCTGTCTGTTCCGCCGCGGTGGTTGCTCGCCGTTGCGCTTTGCGGCGCCCCGCACGTGGCTGTCTGTTCCGCCGCGGGTGGTCTCGCCGTTGCGCCTGCGGCGGGCTGGGTTTGTGGTGGGTGCGGTGACGGGCCTGCGGGGCCGGTGTTTGGGACTGCTGACGCTTTACGTCCCAAACACCGGCCCCTCCGGCCCGTCCCCTCCCG